>CAISZB010000402.1 GCA_903889845.1 uncultured Verrucomicrobium sp.
ACGCGGGTGATGCGGGGTCGGAACGGAAGCATCGCGTCGCGTAGTGACGCATGCGGCTTGCAATGGTTGTTGGCGCGGGATATGGGGCCACCCCTCAACCGTCGCTACGCGACGGGAAATCCTTCGTGTCCGCCCGGTCCCGGCGATGAATCGCCGGGCTACGTTCGTCCGCCGCTACGCGGCAGGTTTACGGATATAGGTTGCCCCTACAGGGCTCGGTTTCCTATCAATCCTTTACCCAGGGCGTTGCCCTGGGCTGATATATGTCGCCCCGTCGGGGCTGTAGAAACGGATGAATATCATAACCGTCCGGCGATCCCAATTCCCATCCTGTATCCCGCCGGGGCTGGGAAAACGAACCGTTATCCCAACATCCCCAGCCCTTTCAGCGTTTCGAGAATGCCGGCGATCTGCTCCACGCGCTTTTTGGATTTCTTGCCGAAACGGGCGGAGAGGGCTTCGGCATCGGGGCCGTGGGCGGGGAGGAGTTGGCGGATGAGGGCTACTTGTTCGGGAAGGGAGTCGGGCCATGGGGCGGAGGCGGCGGAACGGAGATCGGAGGTCGGCAGGAAGGATGAATCGGCTCCTTGGAGGGCGGGCTGTTCTTCGCGGGCGGCGGCGGGGTTCTGGTAGCCGGGGCGGAGATAGCGGATCAGGCCGCTTTGTTCTTCGGCGGCGCGGGCGTGGTTGAGGGCCACGAGACGGGTGAGGATGTCTTGTTCGAGGGCGGCGGCGGGCGCTCCGCCTTGGGCCAGGATGTCGGCGGCGGGAAGGGCGGTGGCTAGACCGGTCCAGCCGTAGGCTTGGAAGACGGCGGCGTCGAGGTCGTCGTGGAGTTGTTTGAGGACGGAGACGAGGCCCTGGTCGTGGATGGTTTTCTCTTTGGCGTCGAGCGGTTCGCCGGCGCGGAGTTTGGCGAGGACGTTGTAGAGGCCGGTGATGGTGAGTTCGGGGTGCGCGGCCTGGCGGGCCTTGCGGTGCGCGTCCAGGCGCTCGCCCAGGTCGCGGATGCGTTGCTTCAGCTCGCCTTCGGGGAGTTCGGGAAAGGGGAAGGTTTCGAAGCAGCGGGTTTTGTTATAGCGAGGGCGATCTTCGAGCGTGCCACCCATTGCCAAAGCCCATATCACATGGATTTGCGAGGAGAGGATTCCCAGATGCGCGGCGTCGTCACTTGCGATCGCGATGAGCATGTTATCCGGAAGAATCTCCTTTTCGAGGAAGGTAAAAAAGCGGTGTTTGCTGGTTTCGACGGTGGCGATGTAGCGAAGCAGAGGAGCCAAAGCCGGTCGGAAGTCCCGGCGAGGCTCACCAAAAATCCACCAATTCATACGATATGAATCTCTGTTGTTTTGATCACGCTCCGGTTTGACATGTGTCAAAACGTGTTGATAGAGCGGCGGGAACTTTGAGGAGGCTTCCTTTTCCGTAAGTCCGAAGAGGTCGATCACCTTCACATCGCGTGGCCGGGATGTCATGTCGCGCCCGTTCCGATATCCCCGGATGTGTTTATCTGCGCCCTTAATTGTCCCACATCCGAGATTCGCGGCTTCCTCATTTGAGATGATAAATCCCGCACCGTGAAGCTTGACGCCGGGGCAACTGATTTTCGAGTTGGCTTGGAGAGCACCGCACGTTGTCAGGTCCGCGCCGATTTGAAGATTGGGGGCAAGAATGCCCCCGCTGCTTAGGAGGATGACATCGTTTTCGCCGTCTTCGC
>CAISZB010000403.1 GCA_903889845.1 uncultured Verrucomicrobium sp.
CATCTCCATGTACATCCTTTCTTTTTATAGGATGTCTCACTTTTCGACCGCCCCGCTCACTGTCTCATTTTTCGACCGCCTTTTATAGCCAGAGTATCAGGAAGGTTTTTGCTTTCATAAGCACACCAAGCGCTTATCTGCGATGGTATGCCAATGGAACGAAAAAAGCAACAGAATTGTTTCGTTTTCCCAATTCAATTCTTAAGCGAATTAAATGCTGTAGACGAAAAGTCGATTATTACATTAAACACTTTATCCCGGAGGCCAGCTCAAGCTCCGGCCTCCCAGAATGTGGAGGTGCAAATGGGGAACTGTTTCCCCTCCATCGACGCCGTTGTTCATGACGAGGCGGAAGCCGGTCTCGGCGAAACCGTTCTCCTTCGCGATCTTGGCGGCAGTCAGGAGCAGATGCCCCAACAGGGCCTCGTCCCCCTCCCCCGCTTCGGCGATCCGGGGGATTGGCTTCTTCGGGACGATAAGGATGTGCTGGGGTGCCTGGGGATGGATGTCCCGGAAGGCGAAGACGCGGTCGTCCTCGTAGACGACAGTCGAGGGGATTTCCCGGGCGATGAGTTCTTCGAAGAGGGTTGGCATAAAATTCAGGGGGTCGGCTGCGGCTTCACGACTTCGCAACCGAAATTGAGGCAATTCCCGTCGGGATCGAGGACCGTAAAGTCGCGCATGCCGTAGGGGCGGTCCTCCGGCTCGACGCGGATGCGGGCGCCCTTTTGGCGGATCTCCTCGCAGTACCCGTCGATTGCGTCGCAGAAGACAAAAACAGCCCCCTGGCCGATGGCCCTTTCCTGAAAGTTATGGCTGCAAAGATGGATCGTCGCCTCTCCGAGGGTGACCCCGGCGTACTCGCCGAAGCGGAAATCCTCCTTGAAACCGAGGACCCCGGTGTAGTGACGCACCGCCTCGTCGAGGCGGCTGACCCGGAGGACGGGGGCGACGCTGAGCGCTTTCACACGATGGCGAAGTCGAAGGGCCGCATCGCCCCGGCGGTCATATAGGTCCGGATGTAGGCGACGATCTGTTCCCGGAGGATGTCGCAGGTCTGCCGCCAGCGGCTGGCCTGGTCGAGGATCTTCACGCAGGGCCGGAGATCGCCACAGACGAGGCCCCGGACTTCCATCGAGACGATGTCGTCGAGCCGCTCCCGAAGCCGGGGATAGAAGAGCAGCTCGTAGGGGGCGGCGTCGGCGATCTCCGCCAGGGAGATCGAGAGGCGGGGGGCGACGAGGCTCGTCTTTTGCGCGATCTCGCCGAAGCCGATCTTCTCGACCGACTGGGAGAGCATCTGGGTGATCTGCTGCGGGGCGATCGTCGTCGCGCAGTATTCCTCCTCCAGGTAGGCGACGATGGCGCGGGCGACATGCTCGGAAAGGTCCCACCGGTCGTGCCCGGCCGCCAGGGAACCGAGGCGGAGCGACTCGACGAGCCAGTCCTCGGAAAGCGGCAGGAGGCGATTCTCCTTCCACAACACGTAAGGGAGTCGCTGGGGAAGGGAGATCATAGAAGTGAAGCTAGAGATCGAGCGACTCGACCGTGCTGACGAATTCCTTGATGTCCCGGAACTTCCGGTAGACGGAGGCGAAGCGGACGTAGGCCACCTCGTCGATTTCGCGAAGCTGGTGCATGATCCCCTCCCCGATGGCGGTCGTCGGGATCTCGTCGTTGAACTTGCGGCGCAGGTCCTCGATGATGACATCGACCGCCTTCTCGATGGTCTCCCGGCTGACGGGCCGCTTCTCGCACGCCTTGTCGAGGCCGGTCATCAGTTTGCGCCGGTCGAAGGGCTCGTAGCGTCCGTCCCGCTTCAGGACGCGCAGATCCTCCCCCTCGACTTCTTCGTAAGTCGTGAAGCGATAGGAACATTCGAGACATTCCCGACGACGACGGACCGCCGCCCCGTCCTTCAACGGACGCGAATCGACGACCCGATCTTGCTGGGAACCGCACTTAGGGCATTTCATACCTTCGTGGAGAAGGTAGCCACAACCCCTGGGGGTGTCAAACCCAACGGAATACTATTCTTAGTTAAGAATGGAGAATTTTTTGCGCCTCGGCATCGACCTGCAGGGCCATCTCGACCGTCGGGGCCAGGACGCAATAATGACCCATCTTTCGCCCCGGACGGGCCTCGGTTTTGCCGTAGAGATGGAGCCGGAGGCCGGGTAGCGCCAGGAGGCGGTCCCAGGCCGGTTCCTTCCCGTCCTTCCAGACGTCGCCGAGGAGGTTCCGCATGACCACGGGGGAGAGGAGGTCGGTCTCGCCCAAGGGAAGGCCGCAGACGGCGCGCAACTGCTGCTCGAACTGCCCGGTAATACAGGCGTCGAACGAATAGTGGCCGGAGTTATGGGGCCGGGGCGCCATCTCGTTGACCAGGACCCGCCCGTCCCGCGTCAAGAAGAACTCGACGGCGAGGAGGCCGACCAACTCGAACTGCTCCGCAATGGCGAGCGCGATCCGGCGCGCCTCCTCGATGACTGGGGTGGGCAGCGGCGCAGGGACGATGCAAAGGTCGAGGATATGGTGGCGATGATCGTTCCGGGAGACGGGAAACGTCTTCGCCTTCCCGTCGAGGCCCCGGGCGACGAGGACGGAGAGCTCCGCCTCGCACTCGATCCACGCCTCGACGATGCCGGAGGGACAGTCATGGGCCTTCCAGACGGCGGCGAGGTCGCTCTCGGCCTTGATGGCCTGCTGGCCCTTGCCGTCGTAACCGAAGTCGACCGTCTTCAGGACCGAGGGGCGGCCCAGCTTCGCGACGGCGGCGACGAAGGCGACCTCGCTCTCCACGATGGCATGGGGGACGACCGGGAAGCCGTGCGCGGAGAGGAACTCCTTCTCCCGGCGGCGGCTCTGCGCGGTGTGGAGGATGTGGCGGGAAGGCCGGAGCGGGACCAGCGCTTCCAGCGGCTCCAATACCGTCGTCGGGATGTTCTCGAACTCGTAGGTGAGGACATCGACGCCCCGGGCGAAATCGGCCAGCGCGGCGGCGTCGGAATAGGGGCGATTCACCTCCAGATCGGCCACCTGCCCGGCAGGGGCCTCCGGCGTCGGCTCGTAGATATGGACCCGGTAGCCGAGTTTCCGAGCACTGAGCGTAAGCATCCGCCCCAACTGGCCGCCGCCGAGGATGCCGATGGTCTTGCCGGGAAGGATGGGATGGGACATGGACCGAGGGAGGGACTACAGCTTCTGTTTCAGCACCGCCGCCGTCTGGCCGAGGCGGAACTCCTCCCACTTCGCGGCGAGGTCGGAATCGTGGAGGGCCAGGATCGAGACGGCGAGCAGCGCCGCATTCTTCGCCCCCGGCAGACCGATGGCGAGGGAGCCGACGGGGACGCCATAGGGCATCTGGGCGATGGAGAGGAG
>CAISZB010000404.1 GCA_903889845.1 uncultured Verrucomicrobium sp.
ATATCCGCGTATTTTTCATTAAAAATATCTTTCTGAAAGGATAAGTCATTGTTTTTTAAAATGTTATAATTAAAAATAATCCGCGCCAAAATCCGCATTCGACCGCACATCGTACGCACGCCATGAGAGAGCTCTACCGCAATGCCAGTTCCATGGAGCCTCTATTCCCGACCGAGGGACGCGCGCAACTCGAAGCCCTGACGTGCGACATCTTCCGGGCTGCAGGAGCCCTGTCCGCATCGATTCCCTCCCAATCGACCCGCGAGCAAATCCGGGCACTCGTCCGGGAGATGAACAGCTATTACTCCAACCTGATCGAGGGGCACAAAACCCTGCCGCACGACATCGAGCTCGCCCTGAAGAAGGATTTTTCCAAGGCCCCGGAGGAAAAAAACAATCAGATCCTCAGCGTCGCCCACATCGAGGCCGAGAAGGAGACGGAGGAAGCGGTCGCCCTTCTTTCCTCCGATTCCTGGGCCCACCTTCACTCGTCCCCCTTCATCTGCCGCATCCACGAGGCCTTCTACAATCGCCTCCCTCCCCATCTCCATCTTGCCAAAAACGAGAGCGGGCAGACTTACCGGGTGCATCCGGGAAAACCACGCGACTACAACGTCGATGTCGGCGGGCACACCCCGCCGGACTTCCCCTCGCTCGCCCCTTTTCTGAATCGCTTCGAGGCCTTCTACGGAGGTGGCGAGATTTCCCCGGCCCAGCGCCTCATCGCCATTGCCGCCGCCCACCATCGGCTTGCGTGGATTCATCCCTTCGGGGACGGGAACGGAAGGGTCATGCGCCTCCATTCCCACGCGCTGCTCATGCACGCCAAAGTCGACGGCCTCGGACTCTGGACGCTCTCCCGGGGCCTGGCCCGCGACCGGAAGGGCTATTACTCCCATCTCCAAGTCGCCGACCGACCCCGCCAAGGCGATCTCGACGGGAGGGGCAACCTGAGCGATCGGGGCCTCTTTGAATTCTGCCTCTTTTTCCTCCAGACCATGCTGGAGCAGATCCGCTTCATGTCCGGCCTCCTCGAACTGAACACATTACGGAGCCGCATCGACCTCTATTTCGAGCGCGAGGCCTTCCACATCGTGAAGTTCCGGAAGGAGCTGGCAAAGCTCGTGAAGGCCCTGCTGGTCGAGGAAGCCATTTCCCGCGCCCACGCCGCGGAAATCCTCGGCAAGGGCGAGACTGTGACGCGCCAGGTCATCCGGCTTGCGCTGGAAGAGGGCCTGGTCTCGTCCCCCAATGAAAAGGGCAAGCTCCGCATCGCCTTTCCCGCGAAGACCCACGACAGCTATTTCCCAAGGCTCTTCTACGACCTGAACGTGGCGTAGTCTTGGTGAAGAGGGGCCCCCCTACCCCTGCGCATCCACCCGCAGAATCGTGCGCAGCAGCCCCGGAAACCGCCTCTCCAATTCCGCCGAGCGCAGGGAATTCCCGCACTCGACTCCCTTGCGCTCGCTCTGGACCAGGCCCGCGTCGCGGAGGATGCGGAAGTGGAGGGAACAGGTCGACTTCGGCATTGCCTTCTTCCGCTTGCCCACGGCCAGCTCGACGGCCTCGGAGCAGTTCAGCTCCCCCTTCCGCGCCAGTTCCCGGACGATGGCCAGGCGTACCGGGTCGGAGAGGGCGTGGAGGACGCCCGCGAGGGTGACGCGGTCGATCGGGGGATGCCGGTGCGGTTTGATTCCCCCACGTTAACCGCCCCCGGGCGGCCCCGCAAGACTTGCCGCCGCTTACCGGGGGGCCTCCGGTTCCTCTCCGGTCTCCCCGACCATCAGGCTGACGTTCCGGCCCAGGCGGACGGTCATGATCTCCTCGATCTGGCGGCTGAGGCCGGGGAGGCTGGAAAGGATCTCGTGGAAGGCGACGCGGCCCACCACCACGACGTCGAGCGCCGTCTCCGCCCGGACCTCGGCGATCCGGGGCCGGTTCTGGAGCAGGGCCACCTCGCCGAACATCTCCCCCTTGCCCAGCGTCGCTAGCTTCTTCCCTTCGCGGCTGACGCTCGCCTCGCCCTTCGCGATGAAATAGACCTTGTCCCCGATGTCGCCGACGCCGAAGACCTTCTGCCCCGGCTCGAAGTGCTGGCGGTGGACCGCCTCCTCGTGGAAGATCCGCAGCTGCGTGATGTCCCGGGGCAGGAAGGCGTCGAGCACCCAGTCGGCGAAGAGCCGGATCTGCCCACTGAGGCCGGGGAACTTCGAGAGGTAGACGGCCCGCCACAGGAGCCACGCCGCCAGGCCCGTGAGGTGGATGCCGAAGATCTCGACGACCGCCGAGTGCCGTCCCAGGGACCCCATCTTCCCGAGCCCGGTGAAGGTGAAGGTCTTCTTCGGCTTCCCCCGCATCGAGGCGAGGATGTTGTCGGCGCAGGTCTTCGCCTGCCGGAGGGCGTGCTGCGCCGTCGGCGGGGAGAACTGCCCGTCGACCTGCATCGTCAACGCGCAGTCGCCCAGCGCCCAGACGCCCGGGAAGCCGGGGACCTCCATGCCGTGATCGACCTGGATCCGCCCCCGCTCCTGCGGCAGCGGCAGGGAGGAGAGGAGCGGCGGCGGCCCCGCCGGGACCGTCACCACGGTCGTCCGGGTCGGGACCGTCTCGACCTGCTTCGGCTTCCCGTCCTTGCCCCCGCTTTCAATCACGACGGCGTCGGCGGTGACCGCCTTCAGGCTCTCGCCGAGGCGGATCTCGACCCCGCGCGCCGCGAGCTTCCGGTGGGCGAAGACGCTGAGGGTCTCCGTCAATTCCGGCAGGATGCGCGCCCCGCGCTGGAGGAGGATCAGGCGGAGGTCCTTCTCGCCGATCGTGTGGTAGGAGCGGATCGCCTCGCGCAGGAAGTCGTTCATCTCCGCGATGCACTCGACGCCGGAGAAGCCGCCCCCGGCGACGACGAAGGTGAGGAGGGCGCGCCGGACCTCGGGATCGGCCTCGTCCTCCGCCGCCTCCAACGCGCCGACGAGCTGGTTGCGCAGGCGGAGGGCGTCGCCCAGGTACTTGAACGGGAAGGCGTGTTCCGCCATGCCGGGGATCTGCCCGTATTCGAGCCGCGTCCCCATCGCGATGACGAGGTGGTCGTAGGAGAGGGTCAGCGGGACGGGACGGGAGAGGGGGCCGAGGCGGACCGTCCGCGCGGCGATGTCGATCTGCTCGATCTCCCGGGTGTGGAGCCGGGCTTCCTTCGCCATCCGGCGGATCGGGCTGATG
>CAISZB010000405.1 GCA_903889845.1 uncultured Verrucomicrobium sp.
GCCATTTCGAAGATCATCAAGACGATCGACGAGATCGCGTTCCAGACGAATATCCTGGCGTTGAACGCCGCCGTCGAGGCGGCCCGCGCGGGGGAGGCGGGCGCCGGGTTCGCTGTGGTGGCCGACGAGGTCCGCAATCTGGCCCAGCGGGCCGCCCAGGCGGCGAAGGAGACGGGGGAACTGATCGAGTCGACGATCGGGCGGAGCGATCAGGGGGTGACCGTCGGCCACGAGGTCGGCAAGATGCTGGAGGTGGTCGAGGAGTTGGCTCACAAGGTCGACGACCAGCTGGGCGAGATTTCAGGGAAGGTGACGCAGGTCGATCAGGTGATGGGGGAAATCGCCGGGGCTTCCGGCCAGCAGGCGGAGGGGATCCGGCAGGTGACAGGCGCGGTCTCCGACCTCGACCAGACGACGCAGGCGAACGCGGGCGAGGCGGAAGAGACCGCCCAGGCCGCAGCCCAGCTCACGGAACAGACGGAGGATCTGGATCGGGTCGTCCGTGCGTTGAGGAAGCTCTTGGGCGAGGAGGGCGCGGAGGAGGTTCCCGTTTCCCGTCCGGCGACGATGGTGACGGCCTCGCCGGTTTCCAAGGTCCAGGCCCGGGCAAGGCCCGCGACGGCGAAGCCGGGCGCCCTGGGGTTGGGAGCGCCGAAGGCGAAGACGAAGCCGTCGACGCCGTTTCCGATGGAGGAATAGGGCCGGTTGATTTTTGCCAGGGCCGCCGCATAGTTTCAGGACGATGCGGCGGCCTTTTTTGTCTTCGGATTCCGGTTCCCAATCCCAGAATGAAGTGCTCGCGGTGCGGGGGCTTTCCCTGCTGCGGGAGAGCGCGATCCTGCGCGGGATCGACTGGACGATCCGGT
This sequence comes from uncultured Verrucomicrobium sp., assembly GCA_903889845.1. Lineage (GTDB taxonomy): Bacteria > Verrucomicrobiota > Verrucomicrobiia > Methylacidiphilales > GAS474 > GAS474. Next base: position 867 of record CAISZB010000405.1, read on the forward strand.
CCGGGGAGCACTGGGTGCTGCTGGGGGCGAACGGCTCGGGGAAGACTTCCCTGCTCTCCGCGTTGACGGGGTATCTGTCGGCCAGTTCGGGGACGGTGTCGCTGTTGGGGCGGACCTTCGGCCAGTATGACTGGCGGGAACTACGGAAGCAGGTGGGGCTGGTTAGCTCGGCCCTGCGGCAGCGGGTGGAGGATGGGGAGACGGCGCTGGAGATCGTCGTGACGGGCAAGGAAGCGGTGGTCAATCACTGGGGGCCGATCCGCGCCGCCGACCGGCGCAAGGCGCTGGGGCTTCTTTCGCGGATCGGCTGCCGCCGCCTGGCGGAGCGGCCCTGGCTGTTCCTCTCCCAGGGGGAACGGCAGCGGGTGCTGATCGCCCGGGCCTTGATGGCCGAGGTCCGTGTGTTGATCCTCGACGAACCGTGCGCGGGCCTCGACCCGGCGGCGCGGGAGGATTTCCTCTCGTTTCTGAAACGGTGGATGGCGCGACCCGACGCGCCGACGGTGATCCTCGTGACTCATCACGTGGAGGAGATCGTCCCCGGATTCACGCACGCGCTGGTGCTGCGTCGGGGGAGGGTGATCGCCTCGGGGGGGCTGAAGGGGACGGTGACGGGAAAGGTGCTTTCGGCGGCCTTTGGCGCGAAGATGGGAGTGAGGAAAAGACAGGGGCGCTATGCGCTGAGGTTGGGATAGGGGGAAGAATCCTCCTCCCATAGTGTTTCCTCCCAATGATAGGGGATTCAGCGGAGTAGAACTCTCCTTGGGAGAATGGCCTTTAGTCGTGGATGCCTTCTTCCGTTGGCATCCTGCAGACGGGGAGGTTCAAGGAGGGGCAACGCCCCTCTTTGGCGATAAAGCGGGTTGCCTCCAGCTGTACAGGTAAGCGCAAAGCGCGAGTCTACCCTGCCCCGAAGGGGAGGCCCACAACTTCGCGCCCCCCTAATGATGGTCCAACTGCGCGGGCAGGGAAAACACGTGCTTCGGCCCTTCCTGCAGCTCTTTCACGGTCACTTTGCTCTCGATCTTTCTTTCGGCCTGGCCCTGGAAGACGCCGCGGGTGGCGGGGACGTCGGCGCTGTCCCGGCCGGTGGCGACGCGGATGTGGCGCAGGGTGGGGAGGGTGGCGTGGGTGGGATCGAAGCCGATCCAGCCCCAGCCGGGGAGACAGACCTCGACCCAGGAATGGGTGGCGGCGCGGTCGGCCAGTTTCTGCTTCTCGGGGCTCCAGAGGTAGTAGCCGCCGACGAGGCGGGCGGGGATGCCGAGGCTCCGCACCAGGGCGATCATGATGTGGCTGAAGTCCTGGCTGGTCGCCTTTTTCTTGGTGAGGACTTCCTCGATGGGGGAGGCGGCCTGGCCGGGGAGGTGCTCCAGCTTTTTCTTCAGTCCGGCGTTGATCTCCTTGAGGAGGGTGAAGGGGTCGGCGCGGCGGACGACGTTGAGGGACTTCCCGAGGGCAAGGAGGGCGGCGGGGGTCTGGACGAATTTGCTGGGCATGAGGTCCTCCCAGTAGTCGTTCTGCGTGGTGAGGTGGTCGATCTCCTCCCAGGCGTCGCTGCCGAGGGTGGAGATGGAGGGAAACTCATCGACGACCTCGACGATGGTGCGGACGGTGATGAGGAGGTGGTCGTGGCGGCGGGGGATGTCGAAGTGGTGGACGGTGTTCCCCTGGTGGTCCTGGTAGTGGAGGACGTTGCTGCGGGGATCGGTCTGGAGCTCGAAGGCGAGGCACCGCTGGGCCCCCTCGGAGCGGGGCATCATCCGGCATTCGAGGAGGTTTTCCGTGATGGGGGCGGAATACTCGTGCCGGGTCTGGTGGAGGAGGGAGTAGAACATGGTGGCTAGGCGGCAATCGCGCTTTCGAGGGGGAAGGTGATGTAGCTGCTGTAGAGGGCGGCGTGAATCAGGTCGCAGTGGGCCTCGATGGAGGCGGCGAAGGCGTGGAGGTCGTCGGCCAGGACGTCGTCGATCTCCGCGTAGCGGAGCATGGAGGCGAGTTTTCCGGCGCGGCGCATGAGGAGGGGGGAGTGGGGGCCCTCGTTGAGCTCGGCGATGCGGCGGGCGCTCTCGTTGACGGCGAGGGCGGCGAAGCAGGCGGCCTGGGGGAATTCCGGCTCCAGGAGGAGGTATTCGGCGACGAGCTTCGGCTGGATGTCGGCGGTGTGGTGGTTGCAGAACGACTCGAAGGCGCTGCACGCCTTGAGGAGGCCGACCCATTCCATGAAGTTTTCGCCGACGGCACCCCCTTCCTTCTTCTTGTAGAAGGTGCGGAAGTGGGTGCTGGTGAAGGTGGAGACGAGGGAGGCCCGCTCCAGGTGGCGGCCGATGAGGATGAACTGCCACGATTCGCCCCGGTTGATCGTGGTGTGGGTGAGGCCGTTGAAGAGGGTGATGCTGTCGACGATCTGGCGCAGGAGCTCGTTCGGGTCGGTGTTGAGGATGGAGGCGAAGGCCGGTTCCCGAAGGCGGAGGTGGAGGCGGTTGAGCTGGGACCACATTTCCGAACTGATGTGGTCGCGCAATTGCCGGGCGTTCTGCCGGGCGGCGCTGATGGAGGAGAGGATGGAGGAGGCGTTCTCCGGATCGAGGGTGAGGTAGTAGCTCATCGGCCCGGTCTCCAGGGGGACGTCCTTCGGGACGGTGAGGGAGAGGCTCTCCAGGATGCGCTTCCAGCGTTCCTCCTCGCTGCCCGGGGTGTGGTCGAGCATGAGGTGGAGCTGGACGCCCAGGAGGCGGGCGGAGCGCTCGGCCCGTTCGAGGTAACGGGCCATCCAGTAGAGGTTGTCGGCGACGCGGGAGAGCATGGGGAGTTTCTCTTGGGATTATTCGGGCTTAGTCGTGCCTAGTCATTGACGACCCAGGTGTCCTTGCTTCCCCCGCCCTGGGAGGAGTTCACGACGAGGGAGCCGCGGGTGAAGGCGACGCGGGTGAGGCCGCCGGGGACGATCCGGACTTTTTCCCCGAAGAGGATGAAGGGGCGGAGGTCGATGTGGCGGGGCTCCATCTTCCCGTCGACGAAGCAGGGGGAGCGGGAGAAGGAGAGGGTGGGCTGGGCGATGTAGTTGCGCGGGTTCGACTTGATCTTGTCGGCGAACTCGGCGCGCTGCGCGGCGGTGCTCTGCGGCCCGATGAGCATGCCGTAGCCGCCCGATTCCCCGACGGCTTTCACGACGAGTTTGTCGAGGTTCGCCAGGACGTGCTGCCGGTCCTTGTCGCGGACGCAGAGGTAGGTCTCGACGTTGTGGAGGATGGGCTCCTCCTTCAGGTAGTAGCGGATCATGTCCGGGACGTAGGCGTAGATGGCCTTGTCGTCGGCGATGCCGGTGCCCAGGGCGTTGGCGAGGTTGACGTTGCCCGCGCGGTAGGCGTTGAAGAGGCCGGGGACACCCAGGAGGGAGTCCTCGCGGAAGGCGACGGGGTCGATGAAGTCGTCGTCGATCCGGCGGTAGATGGTCTCGACGCGCTTCAGGCCCGCCGTGGTCTTCATGAAGACGACGTTGTCGTGGACGATGAGGTCCTGCCCCTGGACGAGGGGGATGCCCATCTGCCAGGCGAGGAAGGAGTGCTCGAAGTAGGCCGAGTTGAAGATGCCGGGGGTGAGGAGGACGATGGTCGGCTCCGAGCGGCCCAGGGGGGAGAGTTCCCGCAGGGTGGTGAGGAGGGACTGGCCGTAGTGGTCGATGGGGCGGACGTGGTGGTTGCGGAAGATGCCGGGGAAGGTGTTCTTCATCACCTGCCGGTTGGTCAGCATGTAGGAGACGCCGCTGGGGACGCGGAGGTTGTCCTCCAGGATGACGAAGCTGCCGTCGGGCATGCGGAGCATGTCGGAGCCGCAGATGGAGACGTAGATGTCCCGCCGGACGCGCCAGCCGCGCATCTCCCGCCGGTATTGGGGGCAGGTGTAGATCAATTCCGCGGGGATGATCTTGTCGGCGATGATCTTGCAGGGGCCGTAGATGTCCTTCAGGAAGAGGTTCAGCGCGGTGATGCGCTGGGTGAGGCCCTTTTCCATGTGGTCCCACTCCGCGCCGGTGATGATGCGGGGGAGGAGGTCGAAGGGGATGATCTTCTCCGTCCCTTCCTTGCGACCGTAGACGGCGAAGGTGATGCCCTGGTGGAGGAAGGCGGTGTCGGCGGCCTGCTGGCGGTTCTTGATGTCCTCGTGGGGAAGTTCCCGCAGGCGGCGGTGGAGGAGCTTGTAGGCCTTCCGGGGGGAGCCTTCCTCGACGAACATCTCGTCGTAGATGCCCTTGTCCAGTGGGTAGGAGTCGAAGGCGGAGTGGGAGGATTCCTGCGACTGCTTCTGGGAGACGTCGCTTTTTTCAGTTTTGACCGTGGACATGGGCGGGGTTCGGAAATAACTAAGCAAGGGGTGTGCCGGTCGCTTCTTTTGGCTAGGAATAAATCGCTGAGGAAGGGGTCGGACGAGTCTAACTTGTTTGCTCTCTTTTATTTCCATTGAAAAGAAGAAAAAGTCTGCTGCATTCTACTCCGGATGAAGTCTTCCCCCCCGATTTCCCTGCTCGACCCGGTCTCGATCCTGATGCCGGTCTGCAATGAGGCGGACGTGATCCGGGGGGTGATGGAGGAATGGATCGAGGACGTGGTCCGGCATCTGCCTGCGGGGTCGGAATTCGTTCTGGAGGATGGGAATAGCACGGACGGGACCCGGGAAATCCTTCGCGAACTGGCGGCGAAGCATCCTTTCCTCCGTGTGATCGAGAAGCCGATGCGCGACGGTTTTGCGGCGGCGACGCGGCGGCTCTACAATGAGGCGCGGTGCCCGTGGGTCTTTTTCACCGACTCGGACGGGCAGTACGTGGCCGCCGACTTCTGGAAGGTGGCCCGGTATGCCGGGCAGTACGATTTGATTCACGGGGCGAAGATCGGGCGGAAGGACCCGTGGTTGCGGCGCTACGCCTCGGCGATCTTCAATAAGCTGACGTGGTTCTTCTTCGGTGTCCCTTACCTCGACGTCAACTCGGCCTTCCGCCTGATGCGGACGGAGATGGTGAGGGATATCCTCCCCCGGACGACCTGCATGCCGACGCTTCTGAACACGGAGCTCCTCCTCCGGGCGGAGTTGGAGAATTATACGATCAAGCAGGTCTATGTCCTCCACCGGGTTCGCAAATTCGGGGTGAGCCGGGGGCTCCCGCCGGGGCGGTTCCTGGGCGAGTCGTGGAGGGCCTTTGTGGGGTTGTTGAATATCAAGAAGAGTTATCGGACGGTTGAATAGAGCGCTTTATGCGCGGTTTTTGGGCTTGATGCTTTACGTCCTCAGGCAAGGCCCCTAGACAGGCAGCATGAAAGTTGCCGTTTTCGACACGCACCGGTTTGAGCGCGCCGCCTTGGAGCGGGTGAATGCCCTGGCGGGGGAGGGGGAGCGCCATGAACTCTCGTTCTTCGAGCCGACGCTGACGGCGCAGACGGCGGCGCTGGCGGAGGGGTTTCCGGCGGTCTGCATCTTCGTCCACGACTTCCTCGACGCGGCGGCCGTCGAGGCGCTGGCGGCGGGCGGGACGCGCCTCGTGGCGCTGCGGTGCGCCGGGTTCAACAACGTCGACCTCCATGCGGCGGAAAAGGCGGGGCTGCGCGTCGTCCGTGTGGCGGAGTATTCCCCCTATGCCGTGGCGGAGCACGCGATCGGGCTCCTCATGGCGCTGAACCGGAAGCTGCCCCGGGCCTATATCCGGGTGCGGGACGGGAATTTCTCCCTCGACGGGCTAGTCGGCTTCGACCTCCACGGGAAGACGGTGGGGGTGATCGGGACGGGGAAGATCGGCGCAGTTTTTTCCCGGATCGCGAAGGGCTTCGGCTGCCGCCTGCTGGCCCACGACCTGCGGCGGAACGAGGCGCTGGTGGCGGAGACGGGGATCGAGTATGCGTCGCTCGACCGGATCTATGCGGAGGCCGACGTGATTTCCCTCCATGTGCCGCTCTTCAAGGAGACGTTCCACATGATCGACGCGGCGGCGCTGGCGAAGATGAAGCCGACGGCGGTCCTCGTGAACACCAGCCGCGGCGCCCTCATCGATGCCGCGGCCCTCTCCGACGCCCTCAAGGCGAAGCAGATCGGCGGCGCGGCGCTCGACGTCTACGAGGAGGAGGAGGATCTCTTCTACCGCGATCTTTCCGGCGAGGTGTTGCAGGACGATGTCCTGGCGCGGCTGCTGACGTTCCCGAACGTCCTCATCACGGCCCATCAGGCGTTCCTGACGGAGGAGGCCCTCAATGCGATCGCCCGGACGACGCTGGAGAACGTGGCGGCATTCGAAGCAGGGAAGCCGCTTTCCTTCGAGGTGAAAGCCTAGGCTTTGCGCTGGAGGGCGCCTTCGATCACGAAGGGGTGCCGAAAGGTCGCGGTCAGGTAGCTGTTCTCGTCGTCGGACTCGGTCCAGTCCCAGTCGATGTTGTCGGCGATGCAGTTCAGCCGGGCGAGCTTCGGGACCTTGTCGTAATGCGAGACCTCTCCCAGTTCCCCGAAGAGGGCGAACATCGAGTCCCGGGCGACGCCCACGCGGCCATCGTCGGTCGTGAAGGCGATCAGGCTGAAGCTGCGGAGGAGGGCGGCAACGGATTCGCTATGGGATTGGGGGCGGGTAGGCACTCGTTTGGCTTATCGGGTTAAGGCTTTGGTTAGGGCTTTTTTAAGGCTCTTTAGGACTAAGAAAAGGGATTTAAGTAAAACTACCTAATCTCCCTTGGAATTTCAATCAGAACGATTTAGCTCAGATCATTGACGAGGACGATCCGGTACCGGGCCTTGCCGGAGCGGAGGTGGGTGATGGCGTCGTTGACCTTCGAAAGGGGGAACATTTCCGTGACGGGGGCGACGGCGTGACGGGCGGCGAAGTCGAGCATCCGGCTGATGGCGATGGGACCGCCGGTGGGGGAGCCGGAGACCTCTTTCTGGCCGGAGATGAGACTGAAGGCGGGAATCTGGAGGGGCTGAAGGACGGCGCCGACGACGTGGAGGCGGCCCTTCGGGGCGAGGGCATTCAGGAGGGCGGCATCGTCCTGCGGGACGTTGATCGTGGAGAGGATCATATCGAAGCTCCCGGCGAGGCTTTTCAGGACGCCTTCCTTGCGGGTGTTGTGGACGTGGTGGGCGCCGAGGGAGCGGGCCTCGGCCTCCTTGCTGTCGCTCGTCGTGAAGGCGTGGACTTCGCAGCCCCATTTGTTGGCGAACTGGAGGGCCATGTGGCCCAGGCCGCCGATGCCGATGACGCCGACGCGGGCGGTGGGGGGGATGCCGAATTCGAGGAAGGGGTTGAAGACGGTGATGCCGCCGCACAGGAGGGGGGCCGGCCTTGGCGGGGTCGAGGGCCGCCGGGACGGGGCGGGTCCAGACCCAGTGGGCGCGGAGGCGTTCTGCGAAGCCGCCGTGGCGGCCCATGATGGTGGGCTGGTTGCTGGCGCAGACGTTGTGGTTGCCGGTGAGGCACTGGGGGCAGGACATGCAACTCGACGCCGACCAGCCGATGCCGACGCGCTGGCCGAGGGCGAGGCCTTTCCCCTGCGCCTCGGAGCCGAGGGCGACGACGGTGCCGATGGCCTCGTGGCCGGGGACGAAGGGGTAGGCGGTGGCGTGCCACTCGTTGTCGATCATGGAGAGATCGGAATGGCAGACGCCGCAGTGGCTGACGGCGATCTCGACCTCCGGCGCGCCGAGGGGGCCGGGATCGAAGGAAAAGGGCTGGAGGGGGGCTCCGGCGGAGGGGGAGGCGAAGGCGCGAATGGAGTCGCTCATGGGAGGAAAGGTACTCCCTTCTTTCGCGAGCGCAACCGGCGATTGATCGAGAAACGGCTATTTTCCCTTCAGGCCGTTGAGCGCGTGCTGGATGTGGAGAGGGCCTATCGGCCCTTCGGGACCGGGTAGAATCGCTTGCGCTTCCCTGTACAGCTGGAGGCCGTCCGCGCGTTTGTAGGCTTCTGAGGGGTGCCCCCTCAGCCTCCAGCTAAGAGCCTGTGTAGGGAGAAGCGCGCGCGGTGGAGTCTCTTCTCCTCCCGAGGCGGCAGCCTCGGCTGAATCCCCGAATCTCCGAGGGTACGTATTGCGTGGGGAGACAGGATCAAAACGCCCAGACTCGTATAGGGAGAAGGCCGCTTCGGTTCCGAAGCTCCTCCCATGGTTATTCCTCCCATAGATAAGGGATTCAGTGGAGTAGAACTCTCTTTGGGAGAA
>CAISZB010000406.1 GCA_903889845.1 uncultured Verrucomicrobium sp.
CGGCAGGCTTCGGCTTGGGGAACCGGGGCGGCGTGCCCCACGAACTCGACCCCGACGCCGAACGTCGCGAGGACGCCAAGGACGACGGGGTGTTCGGGAGCGGCGGCGATGAATTCCTCGATCAGGGATTGGACTTCGTCCCACATCCCGAGGTCGAGGTATCCTTCCAGTTCCAGCCTACGGCGGGTATTTGTAGCATCCATGCTGGGTAGTTCTTCGGCGAACCGGGCGCGGACTTTAGGGAAATAAAAAAGGGTGTGCCCCTTCGGGGCTGGGCAGACTGCCGTCGCGATGGTGACAAAGAGACAAAGCTCTAACGGATTGGCTTTGGTATAATGGAATTCTGAGAGAACTTATTTTATGAGCGACGACCTCGACCTCTATCAGGACATCCTTCTGAGCCATACGAAGCGGCCTCGGAATCGGGGGACACTCGGCCGGCCCACGCATCGGGGGGAAGGCTACAACGCGCTGTGCGGCGACGAGGTCCTCCTCACCCTCCGTGTCGAAGGAGGAAAAATCGCCGAGGCCCAATCGACCGGCCCGGCCTGCGCAATCTGCACCGCCTCCGCCTCGATCCTCACCACCCACGTCCTGGGCCGTGCGCCCGCCGAGGCCCTCGCCCTCGGCGGGGAACTCCGCGAGGCGCTCAAAGGCGGAAGCGGGGGAAAGCCCTCCTTCGCGGGCGATATCGAGATGGAGACGCTGGCCCACGTCGGGCAGTTCCCGCAGCGGGTGAAGTGCGCCGCCCTGGCCTGGGAAACCCTGGCCGCCGCGCTGAAGAACGGCGCCGTCTCCCAGCCCCCGCCCGAGCCGACGCTGGAAGAGCGGATCCGGTTCCAGGCGATGCAGCAGTCGCAGCAATAGTAGGGGCGCTCCCTACTCCGTCCCGTACATCTCGCAGATCAATCGCCGCAACTCGGCGGCGTCGCGCTTCGTCAGCTGGCCGGTCCGCCGCACCAGCCGGTCGGCGCGGAGCGTACGGATCTGATCGACGGCGATGCCGTGCTCCTTCCCCGCGACCCGGATCACGATCCGGGAACGCCAGGAGAGGGAGGGGCGCAGGGCCTCGGCCAGCGGGCAGACGACGACGGTGTCGAGCGCCGCGTTCATCTCCTCCCGGCTGACGACGACGACGGGGAGGACGTGCCGCAGGTCGCGCCCCGGCATCGGGCCGAGGTCGGCCAGGTAGAGGCCGTATGTTTCGATCTCAGAGGGTGTCAAGGCCATCGGTCAGCGTCTCCTCCCACCCGTTCCACCGTTCCAAACCCTTGTTCCGGGCCATCGAGGCCGCCGTCGCGCGCCAGGAAAGTTTCCCGGAGCGGAGCGGACGGAGAACCAACCCGTCCGGGGCCGCCTCGACGGCGACCGCCTCGCCGAAGCCGTAGCGGCGCAGCAGCCGCTCCGGCAGGCGGAGGGCCCGGGCGGGGGCTTCTCCCTCCGCCAAGGGCAGGGAAATCAACTTCAACTTGGTCACGGGGGCACGGTAGCCGGGCGCGGGCGGGTTTGTCGAAAGGTTATAGCGGGGAACGCGGAGGCCTATCGGCCTGTCGGAATTCGTGGACAGGCTCTAGGGTTTCTTCAGCGCCCGGGTGATGTTCTCCTGCGCCTCGGGGTAGCCGGGGCGGAGGCGGAGGGCCTCATGGAATTCGGCCAGGGCCTCGTCGGCGCGGCCCTGGGCGGCCAGGGCCAGGCCGAGGTTGTTGTGGGCCTCGGGGATGGAGGATTGGAGGCGGATGGCCTCGCGGAGCTCCGCCTCGGCCTCGGCGGGGTGGCCCGATTGGAGGAGGAGGAAGCCGTGGTTGCTCCGCGTCCCCGCGTCGCCGGGGAACTGCTGGGCCAGGATGCCGAATTGATCCGCGGCGTCCTTCGCGCGGCCCGCCTTCGCGAGGAGGACGGCGAACTTCCGCCGCGCCTCGGTGTTCTCCGGGGTGGCGTTGACGACGAAGTTCAACTCGGCCAGGGCCTGGTCCGGGTGGCCGTCGAGGGCGTAGGCGTCGGCCAGGGAGAAGTGGGCGCGGGTGTCGCCGGGGGCGAGGGTGATGGCGCGGCGGAGGACGACTTCGGCCTCGGCGTAGCGGCCCCGGGCCACGAGGCCGTGGCCGTAGTTGTCGAGGGCCGGGACGTGGGTGGGATCGAGGCGGGCGGCGATCTCGAAGTTCTGGAACGATTCCTCGTCGCGGCCCAGGAGCATGAGGACGATGCCGAGGTTGTTGTGGGCCTGGCAGTAGTCGGGCCGGATGCGGAAGGCCTCGTGGAATTCGATCTCGGCCTTGAGGAGCTCGGCATGGGCGATTTCGGGATTCGGCTCGACCCGCTCCGCGTCGTAGTAGCCGAGGCCGAGGTTGTAGTGGGCCAGGGCGTTCTCCGTGCCGCCGATCTGGATCATCCGGCTGAAGAGGGGGACGGTCCCCGCCCATTGGCCGATCTGGACGAAGGTGAGGGCGGCGCAGAGGGCGACGATCGCGGCGGCGGCGAGGGAGGCGAGGCGGCGATGTTTGGCGTCGCTTCCCGCAACCTCGGCCAGGGCCCAGGCGAGGACGACGAAGAGGCCGACGAGGGGGATGTAGGTGTAGCGGTCGGCGCGGGCGAAGGCGCCGGTCTTCACGATGCCGATGACGGGGACGAGGGTGCCCAGGAACCAGAACCAGCCGAAGGCGATCCAGGGGCGCCGCTTCCGTTGCCAGATTGCGAGGCCGGTGAAGGCGGCGAGGAGGAGGGCCTCCAGGGCGATCTCGATGGGGTTGAAGGAGGTGGGATAGAGGTAGAAGGCGATGAGGCCCTCGGGCCAGACCATCTGGCGCATGTAGGCGCAGTAGGTCTCGATCGAGTTCCAGATGCGGACGTCGATGGGATAGGCGGAGAGGGGGCGGAGGTCGTTGTAGTCGGCGACGGCGAAGACGGCGACGATGGCGCCCGCCAGGGCGAGGAGGAAGAAGGGGATCTTCTCCTCGATCTTCCAGCCGCGCTTCAGGGGCCAGAAGTCGAGGAGGAACATCACGCAGGGGAGGGTGACGAGCATCGGCTTTGCCATGAGGCCCAGGAAGAAGAGGCCGAGGGTGGCGAGGTAGGGCTTCGTTCTCTCGCCCGCCTTGGCCCTCGTATAGCGGACGTAGGCGAGGAGGGAGGCGAAGAAGAATCCGGCGCTGAGGACGTCCTTGCGCTCGGTGATCCAGGCGACCGACTCGACGTGGAGGGGATGGAGGGCGAAGAGGGCGGCGACCAGCGCGCTGCGCCAGAGGGTGCCGGTGAGGGCGCGGACGAGGTAGAAGAGGAGGACGGTGTCGGCGGTGTGGCAGAGGACG
>CAISZB010000407.1 GCA_903889845.1 uncultured Verrucomicrobium sp.
ATGAGGAACTCGCGGTTCAGCTTCACGATGAGGTCGTAGGAGATATTCTTCGGGCAGACGGCTTCGCAGGCCTGCGTGTGGGTGCAGGAGCCGAAGCCCTCGGCGTCGAGGGCGCGGACCATCTTCAGGACGCGCTCGTGCTTCTCCGGCTTGCCTTGCGGCAGGGAGTTGAGGTGGTTGACCTTCGCGGCGACGAAGAGCATCGGGGAGCCGTTCTTGCAGGCGGCGGCGCAGGCGCCGCAGCCGATGCAGTGGGCGGCGTCGAAGGCGGCTTCCGCGACGGGTCGGGCGACGGGGACGGAGTTCGCCTCGGGGGCCTGGCCGGTGCTGACGGAGACGTAGCCGCCGGACTGGATGATCCGGTCGAGGGCGCTCCGGTCGGTGACGAGGTCGCGCAGGACGGGGAAGGGGCCGACGCGCCAGGGCTCGACGGTGATGGTCTGGCCGTCCGTGAAGGACCGCATGTAGGTCTGGCAGGTGGTGACCCCTTGGTTCGGGCCGTGAGGCTTCCCGTTGATGACCAGGGAGCAGGTGCCGCAGATACCTTCGCGGCAGTCGTGGTCGAAGGCGACGGTCTCCTTCGACGTGACGGAGGCCTCGTCGTTGACGACGTCGAGCATCTCGAGGAACGACATGTTCGGGTTGATGTCGTGGGCCTCGTAGGTGACGAAGCGGCCTGCGGCCTCGGGACTGTCCTGGCGCCAGATTTTGAGAGTGAAGTTCATGGTGGGGTGACGTGGGTTGCTCTGGAGGGATGTCTCAGGTTGCGGGGCCGTGCCTTATTTGTAACTCCGGGTGACGAAGGAAAGCTGCTCGTAGACGAGGGGCTCGACGACGCGGGCGGGGTCTTTCCCTTCCCCTTGGTAGGCCCAGGCGGCGACGTGGGCGAAGTCGGCGTCGTTCCGCTTGCACTCGCCGTCTTCCTGGAATTCCTCGCGGAAGTGGCAGCCGCACGACTCGGCGCGGGCCAGGGCGTCGCGGCAGAGGAGCTCTCCCAGTTCGAGGAAGTCGGCGACGCGGTTCGCCTTTTCCAGGGCCTGGTTCATTTCCTCGCCCTTGCCGGGGACGCTCGCTTCCTTCCAGAAGGAGGCGCGGATCTGCGGGATGATCTCCAGGGCCTTCTTCAGGCCGGCCTCGTTGCGGGCCATGCCGCAGTAGGTCCAGAGGGTCTTCCCCAACTCGCGGTGGAAGTCGCTGACGGGGCGGTTGCCGTTGATCGAGAGGAGGGCCTTCAGGTGGGCTTCGCTGTCGGCCAGGGCGGCCTTCGCCTCGGCGCAATCGGCGCTGGGGCGGGCGGCGGGCTTCTGCTTCGCCAGGTAATCGCCGATGGTGTAGGGGAGGACGAAGTAGCCGTCGGCCAGGCCCTGCATGAGGGCGGAGGCCCCCAGGCGGTTCGCGCCGTGGTCGGAGAAGTTCGCCTCGCCGACCGCGAAGAGGCCGGGGACGGTCGTCATGAGGTGGTAATCGACCCACAGGCCGCCCATGGTGTAGTGGACGGCGGGGTAGATCCGCATGGGCGTCTTGTAGGCGTCCTCGGCGGTGATCTCATGATACATCTGGAAGAGGTTGTCGTACTTCTCCCGGACGCCGTTCTCGCCGATCCGCTTGATGACGTCGGCGAAGTCGAGGTAGACGCCGAGGCCGCTCTCGCCGACGCCGCGTCCCTCGTCGCACACGCGCTTCGCGGCGCGGGAGGCGATGTCGCGGGGGGCGAGGTTCGCGTAGCTGGGGTACATCCGTTCCAGGAAGTAGTCGCGCTCGTCCTCAGGGATGTCCTTCGGGGCGCGGGCGTCCTTCGCCTTCTTCGGGACCCAGACGCGGCCGTCGTTGCGGAGGGACTCCGACATCAGAGTCAGCTTCGACTGGTAGTCGCCGGTGACCGGGATGCAGGTGGGGTGGATCTGGGTGAAGCAGGGGTTGGCGAAGGCCGCGCCGCGCTTGTAGGCCCGCCAGATCGCCGTGGCGTTGGAGCCGCGGGCGTAGGTGGAGAGGTAGAAGACGTTGCCGTAGCCGCCGGTGCCCAGGACGACGCAGTCGGCCATGTGGACGGTGAGCTTTCCGGTGACGAGGTCGCGGGCGATGATGCCCTTCGCGTGGCCGTCGACGACGACGAGGTCGACCATCTCCGTCCGGGGGAAGAGCTGCACCTTCCCGGCCTTCACCTGGCGGGAGAGGGCCTGGTAGGCCCCGATGAGGAGCTGCTGGCCGGTGGCGCCGCGGGCGTAGAAGGTCCGGGAGACCTGGGCCCCGCCGAAGGAGCGGTTCGCCAGGAGGCCGCCGTATTCGCGGGCGAAGGGCACGCCCTGGGCGACGCACTGGTCGATGATGTTCGCGCTGACCTCGGCCAGGCGGTGGACGTTCGCCTCCCGGGCGCGGAAGTCGCCGCCCTTGATGGTGTCGTGGAAGAGGTGGTAGACGCTGTCGCCGTCGTTCTGGTA
>CAISZB010000408.1 GCA_903889845.1 uncultured Verrucomicrobium sp.
AACCCCACCCGACTTGTCGCGACAAATCCACGACCGTTCGTCGGCATTTTTAAGCTCTTCGTCACCAAGCTCGTTCAGGAATTGATAGGCGAAAAAGGACGCTTTTTTAATGCTCTGAAGATTGATGAGTCCGAAACCACCTTCAAAGGGTGTCTTCGGCGGTCCACTCTCTTCGAAGATATCGGTGAATGTCCAATACGACATGGCTCCCAGTGTCTCCGTGTGCCGGAGTTGTTCCAAAATGTAAGGCGCTTCGAAATAGCTATCGTGAACGGGATCATGATTTGAATACGAAGCGCTCCACTCCGTGATGTAGACAGGCAGATTCGGCATGGCGGACTTCCGAATAGTGGCATCTTGGCTCTTCGCGCCCTTCGCGGGAGCATCGAGATCTCGACTGAGGTAAAGATGTTTGTTTCCAAGAACATCCAATCCGCTGGGGCCATCGCCAAGTCCGTAGAAGTGAAAGGAGATGAAATCAAGCGGCACCTTGCTTGTCTCGCAGTAATCGATCAGTTCGTTGATCCAGGCGGGACCGGCGCTGGCCGGGCCGCCTACGCGATAATCGGCATTCACCGATTTTACGGCGCGGGTGGTATGGGCATAGAGGGTGAAATATTCCTCGCGCCGCATGGCATCATTGTTCGGGGAGAAGAAGTGAGGGTGATTGGGTTCATTCCACACTTCAAAATACCATTGCTTGACTTCCTCAGCCCCATATCGTTCCGTCCAGTGTTGGATGAGCGCGGTAATGAGAGCGTCCCAGTGCTCCCAGGATTTGGGTGGAGTCACGTTGGCCTTCCACCAGAACTCCGAGATCCACCTCGGGGTGCCTGATGCATCCTTTGGCACGGGGAGGGTATCGCTGGTGACGGTGGCCAAGGCTTCCGGCATAAACCCGATCTCAACAAAGGGACGAACATGGATTGATAGGAGAAAATCATAGACCATGTCGATGTATTGCCAGTTATACACTGGATCGCCCTTTCCATTCTTCGAGTAGACGCCTAGTTCGTCCTGCAATAAGCCATGGCAGCGCAAGTACTCGAAGCCAATCGCCTGATGGCATGTTCGCAATTGGTCTTGCCAATCCGTACGGAGGCCTTCGGCCAGACGCCCCGCTCCCACGCACCGCCTGTAAACCGTCGATTTCGGTCCTTTGATCTGATTGAAATCGGCTGCGACGATTCGGTCGGGCGGTAGTGTGGGTTGGGCCATGGTAGTCTTTGAAAAAAGAAAAAGGACAAGAAGGGAGAAAACCACTGCGGTATAGTGAACTCTCGAAAAACTGCGTAAGACTGATAGGTTCATTCGTTTACCACCTCTAATTGTTTGTCGATTATCCGGCCCGTATAACGATCGATCGCGATGTGGAGCCAGTAGCGTTTCTCGCCATCGACGGTAAATTGATCGAGGGAGGTTGCCGTGACGGGATAACGCCCTGATTGAGCAATGATATCGATCAGGAAATTCCAAGTTCGAGTATTTGACGATTCGGCTACCGCACGTATCACGGCTTCCCGCTCTGTCTTGATGCCCGAAGGCACCATGGCCAAGACTGCAGCATTCGTCATAAAGCGATTGACCAAATCAGCGCGATTAAGAAAAGGAGTATTAGCTGAGAGACTATGGATCGCATTTCCTAACGCTAAGGCATTGACCGACGATACCGTGGTGCCGCTGTTCATGGCCTGCATCTCCCCGGAGATCAAGGCGACAAGCACTTGCGGATAAGGGGTGTTGGGATTCACCCGTCCTGCGACGACCGGCGCGTCACTCAGAGTGAAGAAATCGAGAAGGGCCATGTCCGCACTCTTGGAAGAAGAAAAATCGAGCGTCTTCCAGGGTGCGTCTCGATAGGCGTACCCCATTTCGCCGACCGACTGGAAGGGCCGGTTGAGGATCACTGGTCGGTTTGCAGTCCTATTCGAATAGATCGGACTGGTCGAGGGCGTCGCCGTATAGGAATAGCGTGCGTCACCGGGACGCTGCACCCCATCGAGATCTGCATAGTAAGGAGCGCCTCCGCCGGTATAGCCTGGCGGAGAGACCGCCGAGTCATTAACAGCCCACATGTCAGCCCGATATGAACTGGTGGTATTGGGAGGAGATGAAATGGTATATGGAAGAATCGGTGGATCAACATTAATGGGATTATTCGCCACCCCACTTGAACTGGTGAATGGTGCCCCGGCATTGGCATAGCTGGCGCTTGGGTTTATATAAGCTCCCGCACCCAAACGAAACGTGCGAGGATCAGATTTCGGAACGGAGGAAGCATTTAGCGTTGAGCTCGTAGTTCCCGTTCCCATCCAGGGACTAATTTTGAATCCTGTACCCGCACTGTAGTAAGGGGGATTGACATCATCGATTCCAACGAGTGTCCCATATGTCCGCCAGGTGCCGGTTGCGTCTTGATATTGAATTCGCATCACCGTCGATAAGTCGACTTTGATTTGCCATCCGGAAGCCGTCGTGAAATCAGGTGCTGGGTAGCCCGCATGTCCTCCGTTGGAGAGCGTGCCCACCGGCGGGAAAGAAGGAAGCGTGAGTGTAAAGCCACAGGCGCTCGCAAAGGGTGCTGGAAGCGCGGGACTTCCTCCGGTGATCAATGCGGGTTCGCGGTAGCTTGTCGAAGGAGTCGAAATGCTGAAGGTGATATTCGGAGCGGCCAATTCACCGAAATAGTCGGGGACGAGGGACCAAGTGGAATTTTTATGATAATAGTACCAGGTGTAATTGACGCCTGCGATGGGATAAATATAGGCCAGTTGATAATAATCCGAAATGGTGTTCTTGCTGTAATAGAAAGGAGAAATCCGGAAGTTTTGAGGATAGCTCGAGGTTGAGACGGGGCCGTTCGGGGGTTGGTGGGGGTTCCAAAGCTCGAAATAAACATAAAGATTGAAGGGAGGAGTGAGGGCATTGGCGGTGTAAAGGTTGAGAAACATCTCGTTTATGTAGGGAAGATCCTCGATGCCGTAGACACTGATGGGAATGCTTCCCGCAGGACTAAAAGTGACCGTCGTAGGAAAGCTGTCGCTGTCCCATTGGTCGATCAGGTTCGCTCCGATCCGAAGAATCTGAAGTGTCGAGCTGGAATCGGGATCTTTGAATGTATTCGCGTTATAAACGCCTGGATTTGCAACCACCCCTAACGGCGAATCCGGCCTTCCCACGTTCGCCAGGGAGCCCGAAAGCATTCCCGCCTGGAGCAATTCGAAAAAATCAGGCTCGCGCCCCAGCAAGGCGACTTGATCCAGGGTCAAAATGCCGCTGGTGCTGTTCCCCTTCCGGCTCGTGGTCGGATAAATCCAATGACGATAAGTAGGCCCATTGGAATCGGAGGCATAATCGAGGCCGAAATACTTTTGAATATTAGCGATATCGGCCCCCGAGAGACCGCCAACTCCCGTCCCGATGAACTTTTCCAACAAAGCCAGCTTATTGAGCGGGAAGCGGTATTTGACCAAAGGTTCTCCCCCGATCGCAGGCGTTCCATTGAGGCGGACAAAATTGGTCGCCCCTACGGCTCCCTGCACTCGCGCCTGGCAAATGATCGGATTAATAACGCCCGTGTTGGTTGCGTTATTCTGATAGTTGTAAGCGCCTCCGAAATTGGTGGTCGGTCCCCAGGTGGGTCCATTGATTTCCCGGCTGAACGTCGTCAGATAAGGTAGCGCATTGGTCAGATCGGGATTGCTGGTCTGTGCGTATTGGATGAGTTCCTGGCGGGAAAGAAAAGTAGTATCGCCGGGGGCCACTCGCATGAAGCCGTTGGTTGACCAATTGGTGATGTAAGTCGCGTAGGTGCTGGCGTTGGTTGAATTGCGCCAATTGATCAATCTGGTGATGTCGGCCGAGGAAATGGAGGGACTTAATTGTGTGAGATCGGCCAAGGGCATCAAACCCTTGCCTGTGGCGCTCGTGCCACTAGGATAGCCTGCAACAGTGGCGTCCAAGAGTCCGCTGGTGTCGTAGATCGCGTAGGCGTAACGGCCCACCACAAAATTAGCGTTCTTCACTCCATTCGACGCCAGATCCGGACTCCAGGAAAGGGCTTTTGGTCCGCTCCGGGTAACCTGAATCCATCGCGGTGCGGGAAAGCTAGCCGTATTTGTGGCCAACCTGGGTTTGTTCCACCGTGAAAGGGAAATGACACGCCCGTTGAGCGAGACGTTGGTCGTTACGCTGGCCGAGGCGAAATTGATGGCTCGACTCGATATCGAACTGCCGCTCACCATGACGAGCGTGGGACAAGGAGTCGCCCCCATGCGTTGCGGCACCGCATTACTGTTGGCCAGCGGAAGATACATGGGACTACTCGCGGGTCCATTGATGGAAGAATTATT
>CAISZB010000409.1 GCA_903889845.1 uncultured Verrucomicrobium sp.
AAGCTCCTGCGCTTGGTGCCGAAGGGGAGCTTCATGAATGTGCAGCTCGCCCCCGAGGCCGAGTCCTACCTGCCCCGGAAGAAGTCGGGCGAGACGGTGAACACGTGGCAACTGGGCCAGGTCTGCCAGAAGTCGAAGAAACGGCCCGCCCACTTTTGGGTCCGGGCGGTAGACCTCCTCCACCGCGTCCACCGCCAGATCGTCACCGGCCAGGCCGACAAGCAGCGGGCGCTGGAATTGGCGGTGCTGGAGTTGACGGCGTAGCGGGATTCAACTTGAAAAAAGTTGCTGACTTTTTTCAAAAAAAATTTAACTTGAAGCTGGCGTGTACGAGTGGAACGAAGTCAAGAGCCGAAGAAATAAGGCTAAACATGGAATTTCGTTCGAAGAGGTGAAAGATGCTCTGATGGCCGCTTCTCCTTTGGCGGTTCTTCCGAGTGCGACCTATCCGAAACAGCGCTTGGTTGTTTTTCGATCCTTGGCCGGAAAAATCTGTGTGGTTGCCGTCGAGAATCGAGAGAAGAAGGTTAGGCTGATTTCAGCCCATGAAGATCGAAAAATGAGGAAAATCTATGGCCCATAAGAAAGCAAAAATCACCATCGACACCGACCTTGGCAAACTCATTGAGGAGGGCGGCTGGGTGCCCTTGACGGGAGAAGCTTTTGAAAAAGAGGCCGCCAGGCTCCATCAAATGGCCAAGAAACCCGCCCACATCTTCAACCGCCACGGCGGGGCCCGTCCCGGTTCGGGCCGGAAGCCGAAGGGCAAGAACGCTCCGAAGCGGAAAGTCGTGACGCGGTCCGTTTCCCTTTTGCCGTCCCAGTGGAAGGCCATCGATGAGGCGCGGGGGAAGCAAAGCCGGGGCAAGTGGCTGGCGAAGATCGTCGAGAAGACGTTGGCGGGGAGATAGCCAGGGCATGATTGAAAAACGATGAAGGCTTTTTTCGGCATTGCTCTTGCCCTCTTCTGTTTCCCTGGCATGGCGATGGCCGAGGACATCGATCTTGACGGCGGCATTTCCCCGAATCGGAGTTGCGAGATCAAGCTGCGCCGGGGGGATCGTTTTGAGTATGTGCTGATCGAAGGGGGGCGCTGCGTCGCCTCGGTGCCGTCCTCGTATCAACCCCGCTATGGTGCGTATGCGTTGTCCTGTGCCAAGGCACCCGAAATTCACTGGAGTGGGGAAGGGCGATACGTAGCGATTGACGAGGAGAACAGGCACTTTTCGGGAGATGTCCTGGTCTTCGACCTTCGTTCTTTTGATGTCGTGAAGGTTTCCGACCTGGGGTTGGCTGAGAGGATCGGCAAGGAAATTGAGAGAATGAGGGTGCGGGTCGATGGGGGGTGGAGTGACGATAGGACGTTGAGTCTGTCTATTGCCGGAGTCGAAAAGTTCGGTGCTGGAAAGCTGGAGCGGTTCACTCGGAAAATGCGTCTTGTCTTTTCTGAGAGACGAGGCGTGCCAGTGACACCGCAATTGACGCGCTAGGGCCTCTGTTGCATCCTAAGCCCTTTCGCCATGTCCGATCCTGCAGTTACCAGCCCCGTCCTCTCCGTCGTCGTCCCCTTCTACAACGAGGCGGAGAATCTGCCCCTCCTCGTCGCGGAGATCGACAAGGCCCTCTCGGCCATCGGGTTGCCGGGGGAGATTATCCTGGTGAACGATTGCAGCAGCGACACCTACGCCCGCCCGGAGACGAGCCCCCATTTTCCCGTCCGGTGGCTCGACATCACGGCCCGCTCGGGGCAGAGCGCGGCGATGTACTTCGGCACGCAGGCGGCACGCGGGGAATTCGTCGCCTACCTCGACGCCGATTTGCAGAACGATCCGGCCGATCTGGGGAAGCTCCTGGCCCTGGTCCGGGGGGGGAAGGCCGACCTCGTCACCGGCGTCCGCACCCGGCGCAATGACGACTGGGTCCGCCGCTTCACCTCGCGCTTCGCCAACGCCGTCCGCTCCCGCGTCCTGGGCGACCGGACGAGCGACACCGGCTGTTCCCTCAAGGTCCTGCGCGCCGAGGCGGCGAAGCGGCTCCCGGCCTGGAACGGGATGCACCGCTTCATCCCCGCGCTGATCCACAGCATGGGCTATATCACGGGGGAGGTGCCCGTGAACCATCGCGCCCGGAATGCCGGGGTCAGCAAGGTCCTCCAGGGGAAGCGCGCCTGGCGGGCGACGGTCGATCTCCTGGGCATGGTCTGGCTCTCCCGTCGCCAGTTCCAGGGACGCTTGGCGAAGTAATTTCCTGTTTTCCGTTTCTCTTCTTATGGCCGAACCCGATTTCAGTCTCGACCTTCCCGCGCTCAAGAGCCGCTTCGCCCAGTTGCGCCGCTTCATCGATCCCGATGCGCTCGGGACGCGCCTCGCGGAGATCGAGGGGCTGATGGCCGGTCCCGATTTCTGGAACGATTCCCGCAAGGCCCAGGAGGTCATCGGGGAGAGCAACCGGATCAAGGCGAAGCTCCTCCCGTTCCGCGAGATCGAGGGGAAGATCGCCGACCTCGCCGTCCTGGCCGAATTCGCCGCCGAGGACCCGGGCGAGGCCGCGCAGAAGGAGCTGGAGACCGAGGCGAAGGCGACGCTCGCCACCCTCGACGCCTTCGAATTGAAGGTGCTCCTCTCCGGGGAACTCGACCCCCACAACGCGATCATCAGCATCCACGCCGGGGCGGGGGGGACCGAGGCCTGCGACTGGGCGAACATGATGCTGCGGATGTATCAGCGCTATTCGGAGCGGAACGGCTTCAAGACCGAGATGCTCGACATCCTTCCGGGCGAAGAGGCCGGGGTGAAAGCCGTGACGCTGCTGGTGAAGGGGGAATACGCCTACGGCTACCTCAAGGCGGAGCGGGGCGTTCACCGCCTCGTCCGGATGTCGCCCTTCAATTCCCAGGGGAAGCGGCAGACCTCCTTCTCCTCCCTCGACGTCATCGCCGAGGTCGACGACACGATCAATATCGAGATCCCGGAGACCGAGATCCGCGTCGACGTCTTCCGCGCCGGAGGCCACGGCGGGCAGGGGGTCAATACGACCGATTCCGCCGTCCGCATCACCCACATCCCCTCCGGGTTGGTGGTCGTCTGCCAGAACGAACGGTCCCAGATCAAGAACCGCGCCTCCGCGCTGAGCGTCCTCAAGTCCCGTCTCTACGAGTTGGAAAAGGACAAGCAGCGGAGCGAGATGGAGAAGTACTACGGAGAGAAGGGCGAGATCGGCTGGGGCCGCCAGATCCGCTCCTACGTCCTCCAGCCCTACCAGATGGTGAAGGACCTCCGCACCGGGGAGCAGACCGGCGACGTCCAGGCCGTCCTCGACGGCGCATTGACCCCTTTCATCGAAGCCTACCTCCGCGGCAAGAAGCGGACCGATATCGACCCCGACGAGGAATAATCGTCCCTACTGCCATGAATCCCCACGCTGAATTGATCATCCCCGCCGGTCCTGCCGCAGGCGGCGGCTTCGACGGCTATATCTTCGACTGCGACGGCACCCTCGCGGAGACGATGCCGCTCCACTACAAGGCGTGGTGCGCCGCCTTCGCCGACTGGAAGACCCCCTTCGTCTTCGACGAGGACTACTTCTATCACCTCGGCGGGACGCCGACCGTCGAGATCGTCCGGATCTTCAACGAGAAATACGGCACCGACTACGACCCGCAGAAGCTCTCCGAGCACAAGGAGGAAATCTTCGTCGGCATCATGCACGAACTGACTCCGATCGACGAAGTCGTCGATCTGGCCCGGGCCTACAAGGCCGCCGGGAAGCCGGTCTCCGTCGCCTCCGGCGGATGGCGTCATATCGTCGACCGGACGCTGGAACGGATCGGCCTGAAGGATTTCTTCCCGATCATCGTGACGCCGGAAAACGTCGCCCGGGGGAAACCGTTCCCCGACATGTTCCTCCTCGCCGCAGAGAAGATGGGAACCGCGCCGGACCGCACCCTCGTCTTCGAAGATGCCCCCACCGGCATCGAGGCCGCGAAGGCCGCCGGGATGCAGTACGCCGTCGTCCCCCATCCCTCCGTTCGCGGGAACGCGAAGCCGTTAAACCAGAAATAGAGGGAAGTCCCTGCAAATCATCCGGCGGCACGGGCCGGGCCGGTTTTGGGTTGCCAGCCCTCGGAGGGACCATAGGGTGTGCTACACCTTATGGAACCCAGCACCATTCTGACGATCATCGGGGCTTTTGTCGGCGTTATTGCCCTGGGCATTGCCGCAGCGAGTTACAAGTGGATTCTCCGTCTCTTCGGCGTGGTGATCATCCCGAACGACACCGTCGGCCTCGTCAACAAGCGGTGGGTTCTCTTCGGGTCCCATCGGACGTTGCCCGACGGGGAGATCATCGCGCTGCAGGGGGAGGCCGGTTGGCAGGCCGATACCCTCTCCCCCGGCGTCCACTTCTGCCTCTGGCCGTGGCAGTATGCGGTGGAGCGCTGTCCCTTCGTCACGATCCACACAGGCAAGGTCGGCGTCGTCTCCGCGCGCGGCGGCACGCCCCTGCAGGGAGGCAAGGTCCTCGCGAAGCGCGTCCCGTGCGATTCCTACCAGAACGCCCGCGCCTTCCTCACTTCGGGGGGCGAGCGCGGCACGCAGAACACGATCATCCCGCCCGGCGATTACCGGATCAACACCGCCCTCTTCACGATCGACGAGGCCGACGTCCTCGACATCCCGGACAACATGGTCGGCATCGTCACGACGAAGGAGGGGCGCCCCCTGGCGACTGGCGACATCGCGGGCAAGGAGATTGCCGACCACAACATGTACCAGGACGCCCAGGCGTTCCTCG
>CAISZB010000410.1 GCA_903889845.1 uncultured Verrucomicrobium sp.
CGGTCCCGCCGGAGAGGAGGCGGTAGCCGTTCTTCTTCAGCCCCTCGGCCAGGGCCTTCGCGTTGCGGACGACCTTTTCCTGGTAGTCCTTGAAGCCGGGCTTCAGCGCCTCGTTGAAGCAGACCGCCTTCGCCGCGATGACGTGGACCAGCGGGCCGCCCTGGATGCCGGGGAAGACATGGGAGTCGAGTTCCTTCCCGTACTGCGCCTTCGCCATGATGAGGCCGCCGCGGGGGCCGCGGAGGGTCTTGTGCGTCGTCGTCGTGACGAAGTCGGCATGCGGAATCGGCGAGGGATGGACCCCGGCGGCGACGAGGCCCGCAATGTGGGCCATGTCGATGAAGAGGAGTGCGCCGACGGAGCGGGCGATCTCCCCCATCCGGGCGAAGTCGATGACGCGCGGGTAGGCGGAGGCCCCGGCGGTGATCAGCTTCGGCTTCGACTCCTCGGCCATCTTCGCCAGGGCGTCGTAATCGATCGTCTCCGTCTCCTTCGAGACGCCGTAGTGGACGACGTTGTAGAAGCGGCCGGAGAAATTCATCTTGTTCCCGTGCGTCAGGTGGCCGCCGTGGGAGAGGTCCATCGTCAGGATCGTGTCGCCCGGCTTCAGGAAGGCGAAGTAGACCGCCATGTTCGCCTGGGAGCCGGAGTGCGGCTGGACGTTGACGTACTCGGCGCCGAAGAGCTGCTTCGCCCGGTCGATGGCCAGCTGCTCGATCTCGTCGACGTACTCGCACCCGCCGTACCAGCGGCGACCGGGGTAGCCCTCGGCGTACTTGTTCGTCAGGCAGGAGCCCTGCGCCTCCATGACGGCGCGGCTGGTGAAGTTTTCCGAGGCGATCAGTTCGATGCCGCCGGCCTGGCGCTGGGCCTCCTTCGCGATGAGGGCGGCGATGGCGGGATCGCTTTCCTTGAGAGAGGGGGGAGTGGAGGGGGCGGGATTCGTCACGGTTTCGGCTTCGGTTTTAGAGTCGTTCTCGGCTTCCATAGGAGAGGTGGATTCATCCCCGTTTTCCGCGCTGGCGGCACTCAGCCAGGCGGCGAGGATATCCAAGGCACGTTGGGGCTTCAGTTCTTTTGCGGCAAGACAAAGTACGTTCGCCTCCCGGTCGAAGACCGCCGAAAGCGCCGCCGCCGCGTCCCCCGCCGCCGCCGCGCGGGCGCCGGGGACCCGGTGGGCCAGGTCGACGAGCTTCGGCCCGAATTCCCCGATCAGGACGCCGAAACGGGCCTCCCCCCGGACCGCCGCCGAGGCGACGCGGCGGGCGCGCTCCGTGAAACCGGAGGCGGCCCCTTCGGCACCGGCCCCCTTCCCGCCCTTCGGGCTGCAATCCTCGAAGGGGATCCCCCGTTCCCACAGCCAGCCGCAGAGGGCCTCCCGGATCGGGGCGGCGGCGGGGCTCCGGTCGGCGGCCAGGAAAATCTTCCTTGGGCCCGGCTCCTCCGCTTCGCCATCCTCCCTTCCGGGGGAGGTCAGGACGAAGTCGAGGACGCTGGGGAGCGCCCGCGCGATCTGGTCCCGGCAGCGGCGGTAGATCTCCCGCGAACCGCCGATCGGGTCGGAAATCTCCCGCGAGGAGGCCGGGACGCCATTCTCGAACTCGCGGACCAGGTAGAGCTTCTCCGCCGCGTGGGGGAAAAGGAGGAGCATCGAGTCGAGATGCCCGTAGGTCATGCAGAAGATGAAGTCGGCCTTGCGGACGATGTCTCCCGTGATGGAGCGGCTGCGGATGCCGCCGATCTCGATCCCGATCTCCCCCATCACATCGACGGAGTGGGGGCTGGGCGGCTGCCCGTTCACCGCGCCGATGCCGCCGGAGGCGACGACGATCTCCTTCTTCCCCCGCACCAGGTCGCGGAAGAGCCCCTCCGCCATCGGGCTGCGGCAGATATTGCCGGTGCAGACGAAGAGGACGTTTTTCATCGGGAGGGGGGGGAGGGAAGCGGGGGGCGGCGGCGTGTCTTCCTTACTTCTTCTTTCCCGACGCGGCAGGCGTGGGAGCAGGAACCGCGCTGGCCGCAGCGGCGGAGGCGAGGACGGGGCGGAACAGGCCGCCCTCCCGGGTCAGGCGGGGCAGCAGCGCCCGGATCGTCTCCTCCGGGCCGGTGATCCGGAAGTAGACGGGCCCACCGGGGCACTCCGTCGCGAAGCCGATCAGCCCCCACGCGGGGCGGGGCAGCGCGGGAATCCCGGAACGGAGCGGATCGCCTGCGTAGATACCGTAGCAGGCCAGCCAGGTCGCCTTCAGCGGGCCCTCCGGGGGTTTTCGCACGAAGCTCCCCTCGTTCACCAGCGGCGCGGGGCCGCCCGTCGCCGTCGTCATCCGGCGGGCCAGCGTCGTCATGTTCGCC
>CAISZB010000411.1 GCA_903889845.1 uncultured Verrucomicrobium sp.
CATCGAGCTCCACACCGGGGCCTACGCCAACGCCCGGACCGCCCCCGCGATCCGCCGGGAACTGGAGCGCCAATGGGCCGCCGCCGAGCAGGCCCACGCCCTGGGCCTCCAGGTCAACGCCGGGCACGGCCTCCACTACCGGAACGTCGCCCCGTTCCTCGCGGTCGTCCCCCACCTCCACACCCTGAACATCGGCCACGCCATCGTCGTGCGGGCCGTCGAGACCGGCCTCGCCGCCGCCGTCCGCGAAATGGTCGCCCTCCTCAAAGCTAAAAAGAAATAGATGAAAGTCCCGCTCCTCGATTTTTCCCGCCAAGACCCGGCCCTGAATGACGAACTCCGCGCCGCCTTCGAGCGGGTCTTCGCGAGCGGCCACTTCATCATGGGGCCGGAGGTGGAGGGACTGGAGCGGGAATGCGCCTCCTATCTGGGAGGCCTAGGCCAAATCGAGGCCATCGGCGTCTCCTCCGGGACCGACGCGATCCTGCTGGCCCTCATGGCCCTGGGCATCGGGCCGGGGGACGAGGTGATCTGCCCCGCCTACACCTTCTTCGCCACCGCCGGGTGCGTCGCCCGGACGGGCGCGACGCCGGTCTTCGCCGACGTCCTTCCCTGCTGCTTCAACCTCGATCCGGCCCAGGTCGCCGCTAGGATCACCCCGAAGACAAAGGCCATCCTCCCCGTCCACCTCTACGGTCAGGCCGCCCCGATGGGGGCCCTCCTCGACCTCGCCGCCCGGCATCGCATTCCCATTATTGAAGATGCCGCCCAGGCCATCGGCGCGCAGTTCGAAGGTCGGGCCGTCGGCACCCTCGGCCTCATGGGCTGTTTCTCCTTCTTCCCGACGAAGAACCTCGGCGCCCTGGGCGACGGCGGCCTCCTCGTGACGCCCGACCGCGCCCTCGCGAAGCGGCTCCGCGCCCTCCGCAACCACGGGATGCACGTGAAGTACCACCACGAGGCCGTCGGCGGGAACTTCCGCCTCGACGCCCTCCAGGCCGCCTTCCTGCGGGTGAAGCTCCCCCGCCTCGATGCCGCCCACGCCGCCCGCCGCCGGAACGCGGCCCACTACGACCGCCTCTTCCTCGAAAGCGGACTCGCCGCCAAGGTCGAAGGCCCGTGCCAGGGCGAAGGCAAGCCCCTCGCCCTCCCCGCCTCGCCTATCCTCCTCCCCCGTGCCTGCGGGGAGAGCCACATCTACAACCAATACGTGATCCGCATCCGGGGGAAACAGGGCCATCGCGACGCCGTCCGCCAGCACCTGGCGGAGAACGGGGTGATGACGGAAATCTACTACCCGATCCCGCTCCACCTCCAGGAGTGCTTCGCCCCCCTCGGCTACCGTCCCGGCTCCCTCCCCGTCTCCGAGGCCCTCGCCCAGGAGACCCTCGCCCTCCCGATTTTCCCCGAACTCCGCCCGGAAGAAATCGACTTTGCGGTGAAGACCGTCTTGGGTTTCATTAAGTCCTAGGTCCTAGGACCTATCGCATGGCTCAACCGACTCTCCGACGCCTTCTCATCGTCCGTCCCGATCGCGTCGGGGATGTCCTCATCAGTTCCTCCTGCCTCCCGGTCGCCCGGGAAGCGCTGCCCCACACGGAAATCTTCTACGCGGCGCGGCCCGTC
>CAISZB010000412.1 GCA_903889845.1 uncultured Verrucomicrobium sp.
GGGCTGCAGGCCGGGGAAGCCGAATTGCGGGACGGGCGTCGAAAGATCGTTCCCGGCGGCTTGGCTGAAGGCGAGAAACTCCGCCGTCACTTCGACGCAGACGGTGTGGAGGCCGTAGTCGCCCGGGCCGGTCCGGCAGTAGCCGTCCCGGTAGAACCCGGTGACCGGATCGAGGCAGCACGGCTGCAACGGCCCGCCGAGGACATTCGTGCGGACGGGAGCGGGGGCGGGATCGGCCATGGCGCGGAGCGTAGATCGGCTTTCGTCCGAAGCCAAGACCCGATAGCCTGCCCCGATGAAAGTCGTCGTCACTTGGCTCCGGGAATGCGACGTCGCCCCGTTCGCCGCCTGCTTTGCCCCTTATCCTCATGTCCGTCTATGGGACGCGCGCGTCGAGGGGAAGCCGTGGCCCGACGAGAGTGACGGGGAGGCGGCAGGGCTCCTCCTCACGGGCGGCTCCGACATCGGCGCGCCCTTCCTCCGCCAGCCGGTCCCCGATCCGCGCCTCGTCGAGGAGCCCGATCCGGCGCGGGACGCCTGGGAATTCGCCGCCGTGGAGCGGGCGCTCTCCGAAGCCTCGCGCCTTCCCCTCTTCGCGATCTGCCGCGGCATGCAGGTCCTCAACGTCGCCCTCGGCGGCACCCTCCACCTCGACATCCCGGGCCATCGCGGGGAGGAGCAGAAATTCGGCAACCTCCAGCCCCTCCGCTATGCGCCCAGCGTCCCGGCCCCGTTCCCCTGCGTGAACAGTTCCCACCATCAGGCCCTCGACCGCCTCGGCGCGGGACTGCGGGCCGAGGCCTGGCACGCCGGGGACGGCGTCGTCGAGCAGGTCCGCCTCGACGGCCCCCCCTTCGGCCTCGGCGTCCAGTATCATCCCGAACGGGACCCGCTCTACCGCCCGCTGTTCGACGCCTTCGTCGCGGCGTTGCGCTGAGCAGGCCAACCGCTCCCAAGAAACGAACAAAAAGAGTCATTTCAGATCACATCAGTCCCCATTCCGTGAGTGTAACAAAAAATCATTTCGTGTGGAATGACACACACCCTGAGACGATGACGTTTCTAAGGTCAAAAACGTATCCGCCTCCTCATGCCGCCCGCCCGCAAGCTCAACATCTGTGGACCGACCCTCCGGAAAATCCGAACCTCCATGGGCCTTTCCCAAGCGGAATTGGCAGCACGGTGCCAACGTGCGGCGTGGGACGTGAGCCGGGACATCATCGCCCGGATCGAAGGCCAGCGCCGCTGGGTCGGCGACGTCGAGTTGGTCCACCTCGCCGAAGTCCTGCAGGTCGACGTTCGCGACCTGCTTCGGAAGTAGTCCGCCTTCCCCCCTTCTTTTCCCGGGCCGCGAGAGCGTGCGCCCCGCGTGGTACGTTTTCCTCTTTTTGCGGTTCCCCCGGTATTTTCTTTATCGGGCAAACAGATAGTGCGCTACAATAATCCCTTCATGTCTCTCCTTTCTTCCCCGTCCGGAGCCCGCACCGCCGCCGTGTCCTCCCCGACGACCGCGGCGACTTCGCTGATCTGCCTCCTCGGTACGCTGACGGCACTCGGCCCCCTCTCGATCGACCTATATCTTCCCGCCTTCCCGGCGATCGGCCGGGAATTCGGCACGGGGGCGGAGGAGGTGCAGCAGACCCTCGCCCTTTTCTTCGTCGGCATGGCCTCGGGGCAGCTCCTCTACGGCCCCCTCTCCGACCGCTGGGGCCGGAAGGGCCCCCTCCTCTTCGGCCTCCTGCTCTACGCCCTCGCCTCCGTCGGCTGCGCGCTGGCTCCCGGCGCCGCCGCCCTGGCGTGGTGGCGCCTCCTGCAGGGACTGGGCGGCTGCGCCGGGATGGTGATCACGCGGGCGATCGTCCGGGACCGCTTCGGGGAGGTCGACGCCGCGCGGGTCTTCTCCCAGATGATGATGGTGATGGGCATCGCGCCGATCCTCGCCCCATTCGCGGGCGGGCAGATCCTGGCCCACTTGGGAGGCTGGCGGACGCTCTTCTGGCTCCTCGCCGCCTTCGGCCTCGGCTGTGCCGCCCTCGTCTCCGCCTTTTTGCCGGTGCCGGAACGCGCCCTGGCGCCCGCCGCCTCGGCCCGGCCCGCCGGCATCCTCCGCACCTTCGCAGCCATCGTGCGCGATCCCCGGTTCCTGGTCCCGACGCTCATCCTCTCCGGCGCCCAGGCGGCGATGTTCTGCTACATAGCGGGTTCCCCCGGCATCCTCATCGAGCACTTCGGCGTCGGGCCCCAGCGTTACGGCCTCTTCTTCGGGGCAAATGCGGCGGGCCTCATCGCGACCTCTCAGGTGAACCGCCTCCTGCTCCGCCGCTTCTCCCCCCACCGGATCGCCGGGGCCGGGATCGCGGCAGCGGCGGCCTTCGGCCTCCTGCTGGCGCTCTTTTCCTGGAGCGGCCATGCCTCACTGCCCGGCGTCGCGGTCCTCTTCTTCCTTCTCCTCGCCGCCGTCGGCTTCGTGGGGGCGAACGGCGCCGCCTGGGCGATGGCCCATCAGGGCCGCCATGCGGGGAGCGCCTCGGCGCTGATGGGGTCCGTCTCCTTCGCCTTCTCCGCGGCGGCGGGCGGGACCATCGCGGTGTTCACCCGCACCCTCCACGGCGACGCCCTCCGCGCGACCGGCCTCGCCATCGCGCTCCTCGCCGGCGCGTCCTTCATCCTCTACCGCACCCACTCGCACCTGGCTTCGGAGGCGCCGCTGCGGGTGGGGGAAGAATAAAGAACGCTTGAACGGGAGGTGCGCCCAGGCTCGGGCCGTCGCCCCCCGTCAAATCATCACCGACTCCACCGTCGCCGGGCGCAGGGGGGAAAGGGGGGAGATCGGGGAGGCGGGCACGGGCGGCGGGACCGCCCCCGTATGCCGGGCCACCTCCCGGATCAGGCCCTCGACCGTGTAAGGCTTGATCAGGAAGCCGAGGCGCTCCGAATTGAGCTTCGCCTCCTCCAATTCGGCCAGCTGGGCGTCCGTCATCTCGGTCCCGCTGATGAGGATCACCGGCAGGTCGGCCCGCTTCCGGCGCAGCGCCGCCATCACCTCGACGCCGCCCATGTAGGGCATGTCGAGGTCGGAGATGACGAGGCAGATCGTCTCCTCGTGCTGGTTGAAGACGGAGACTCCTTCCAATCCGTTCGTCGCCGTCACCACGCGGTAGCCGTAATTCTCCAGCATCACCTTGGAGAGGCGGCGGACGGTGTTGTCGTCATCGACGAGGAGGATCTTCTCCCCCTTGCCGACAGGGAGTCCGGCGGTCGGCCCCTTCTTTTCCTCGACCGGGACGTTCGTCAGCGCGGGCAGATGGATGAGGAAGCGGGTGCCGATGCCCTGCTCACTCTCCACCGTGATGAAGCCGCCCATCCGCCGAACGATCCCGGCGACGGTGGAGAGACCCAGGCCGGTCCCCTTCCCCGGATCCTTCGTCGTGAAGAGGGGCTCGAAGATCCGGGGCAGCACGTGGGGCGGGATGCCGCTCCCGGAGTCGATGACGGAGAGGAGGAGGAACGATCCCGGCAGGACCCCTTCCCGGCCCATCACGTCCCGGGCGGCGAGGACCTTGTTCTCCGCCGCGATGATGAGGCGCCCGCCGCGCGGCATCATCGCATCCCGGGCGTTCACGCAGAGGTTGAGGAGCACCTGATGGATCTCCGTCGCGTTGCCGCAGACGTTCCAGAGGCCCTTCCCGATCTTCGTCTCGATCGTCACCAGCTTCGGGAAGGTGTCGCGGATGATTTTGACCATCTCGTCGACCAGGTGGCGGACCTGGACCGGCCCGGCCTCCCCCTGCGTCCCGCGGACGAAGCCGAGGATCTGCTTCACCATCGCCGTGCCGCGCTGGGCCGAGGCAAGGATCGTCTGGCAGAGGGCCTTCCGCTCCTCGTCGTCCTTCGCCTCCTCCAGGAGCTGCATCCCGACGATCACCGGCGTCAGGGCGTTGTTGAGGTCGTGGGCGACGCCGCTGGCCAGGGCGCCGACGTTCTCCATCCGCTGCGCGCGGTTGAGCTGCGCCTCGTAGCCCTTCTTCTCCGTCATGTCCGAATCGACGACCAGGATCCCCCTCGGCTTCCCCGCCGCGTCGTGCAGGACGGCCCACCGGCTCTCCACCACGATGGGCTTCTCTTCCTCCAGCTTGTAGACCATCTCCCCCTCCCAGCGCCCCTCGGAAAAAAGATCGACCAGCGTCGGCACCGTCCCCACGCCCCTTGAGAAAAGCATCTCCCGGATGTCCTTCCCCTTCGCCTCGCGGGCCTGGATCCGGTAAAGCCGCTCCGCCGCCCGGTTCCAGAACCGGATGCGGAATTCCATGTCGAGGGCGAAGATCGCGTCCTGCGCCTCGTCGAGGAAGGCCTCCTGCTCGCCGATCCTTTCCTGCGCCTCCTTGAGGAGGAGGACCTCCTCGCGGAGCTTCCGGTTCGCCCGGCGCAGGTTCCGGAACAGGAATCCCATCGCGGCCAGCGCCGCGACCCCGATGAGGGCGGTCTCGGCACGGTGAAGGAAGAAGTCGTCGCGCTGGGCGATGTCGAAGAGCATGTCCTCCCGGTCCCAATGGTAATAGAGCCGCCAACCGGGAAGACCGGCCTCGTCGAGGTTGACTTGGAGGAGCGAGGGATCGTCGAGCGGCAGGTTCTTCAACGCCGCGTTGTCCCGCGCGGCGATCCGGATATTCGATTCCGGGCGGGCCAGCAGGAACCGGCCCTCCCCGCCGTGGTCGGTCACGCGGTTGAGGACTTCGAGGAGGGCCGCCTCCCGGACGATCACCGCGATCATTCCGGAGAATTCCCCGGAAGGCCGATAAAACGGGACGGCGATGACGAGGCCCCGCGCCTTGTCGGGATCGTCCCCCTCCCGGTTGTCGCACGTGACGAGGGCCGGGGAGAGCGTGGCCGGGATCTGGTCGAGCGAGGCGAAGGCGAACCGGGGCCAGAGCCCCTCCTGGCGCTTCAGTTCCTGCTGCAGCCACCCGTATTCGAACGCCTCGTTGCCGCCCTCGTCCTTCCGGTTCCCGACCACCGACCGATTCGCCTCGATCGCCTCGTCGATCTCGAAGAAGGGCCTCTCCCCGTTCTTCCCCTGGCCGGAAAGATCGGGATGGAACCCCTTCACCACGCCGTAGACCTCGGAGACGTCGATATGGGAAACGAGGGAGTTGTAGATTTGCCGCACCGTCTCCTCGGCCTCCTTCGGGAACCGCGCCCGGGTCCACTCCTCATCGGCCCCCGCAGGGCGGTTCGGTCCCCGGATCTGGCGCACGGCGGGGAGGAGGGAGATCGTCCGCGCCCCCTGGTAGATTTCCCGCATCATCCCCTCGACGCGCCCCGCCTTGTCGTCGAGGACGGCGCGGGCATAGCCCTCGTGGTCGGAGGCGATGATCTTATCGTCGATCCGCCGATAGGCGTCCTGCCACGAGACATAAACGACGGCGGCGATCAGGAGCAGCAGGATGAACCCGCCCAGCACGAGGCTGTCCCCCTGCCATCGGAGACGGGGATTCAAGGAAGGCTTCTTCATGAAAAAATGGACCCGCAAAACGAACAACGACTCCCCCTATCCCGCCCTGC
This sequence comes from uncultured Verrucomicrobium sp., assembly GCA_903889845.1. Taxonomy (GTDB): domain Bacteria; phylum Verrucomicrobiota; class Verrucomicrobiia; order Methylacidiphilales; family GAS474; genus GAS474. The sequence goes on from CAISZB010000412.1 coordinate 5,563, forward strand.
GTCCTTCATCTTTGAGGAAGGGAAACGGCGGTGCAACCCTCCCGACTACTCACCCCGCACCAAAGGCTTTTTACCTAAGTAGAATGGTAACCTTTTGGGGGGAGCGCGAAACTGTAGGTGATGCCCTTCGGGACCGGGTCCAATCGCTACGCTTCCCTGCAGCTCCTCCATGCGCACCGCGCGTTTGAACGAATGGAGGGGATGACTCCCGTCTCTGCCCGGATGTAACAAAACTAGCCTACAGATGCGATCGAAAGCATGCCATCCGCTTCGGATAGAGGATGTCCGCTTCTTCTAACCC
>CAISZB010000413.1 GCA_903889845.1 uncultured Verrucomicrobium sp.
CGCCTCGGGAAAAGAAAAGCCTCCACCGCGCGCGCTTCTCCCCCTACCGGCTCTTAGCTGGGACTGCCTGCGCGATAGCGCAATCCACCCAAAGGGGAAACCAATCGGCAGGGGCGGGAGCCAACCTGAGGGGGCACCCCTCAGAAGCCTACAAACGCGCGGTGGGCACCGAGCTGTACAGGGAAGCGTAAGCGATTGTACCCGGTCCCGAAGGGCCGCGCCGCCCCGAAGGCGCAGCCACCTCCCCCCTCACTTCAACGGCGACACCGGCCCCGCCGGGGACAGCAGCCCCAGCTGGTTCGCCGAGGCGCGGAGCAGCTGCTCCACCGTGTAAGGCTTCGGCAGGAAATCGAGGCCGGAACGCTCGATCTCCATCAGGTAATGGTCGTCGATCTGCGTCCCGCTGATGAAGAAGAAGGGCTGTTCCGGCACCTTCTCCCGGACGGCGGAAAGGACCTCGAAGCCGTCCATGTAGGGCATGTCGATATCGGAGATCACAAGGTCGAACTTCTCCTTGTCGAGCAGCGGCACCGCCTCCACCCCGTTCGCCGCCGTGGTCACCCGATAACCGTAGACCTCCATCAGCGACTTCGAGACGCGGCGGACGACATTGTCGTCGTCGATGAAAAGGACCCGCTTCCCGTTCCCCAGCGGGATGTCGCTGCGGAGATCGACCTCCTCGCCTTCCTCCCCCTGCCCGACGAAGAGGGCCGGGAAATGGAGCAGGAACCGCGTCCCCTTCCCCACCTCGCTCTCCACGCGGACGAAGCCGCCCAGCCGCCGGACAATCCCGATCACCGTCGAGAGTCCGAGTCCGGAGCCCTTTCCCGGCTCCTTCGTCGTGAAAAGGGGCTCGAAGATCCGGGCCATCACCTCCGGCGGAATGCCGCAGCCGGAGTCGCCCACGCGGAGCACCACGAAGGGCCCCGGCGCGATCTCCTCCCCGGGCGGCACCAGGCGCTCGTCGAGGATCACGTTCGTCGCCTTGACGAGGAGGTGGCCGCCCTGGGGCATCATCGCGTCCCGCGCGTTCACGCAGAGGTTGAGCAGGATCTGGTGCATCTCCGTCGCGTTGCCGCAGACGTTCCAGAGGCCCCTCTCCACGTCGGTCTCGATCGAGATGCAGTGGGGAAACGTGTCCCGGACGATCTTCGCCATCTCCTCGATCAGGTGCGCCATCCGCAGCGGCCCGTCCTCCCCGCGCTTCCCCCGGACGAAGGTCAAAATCTGCTTCACCATCGCCGCGCCGCGCTGCGCCGAGGAATCGATCGTCTCGAAGAGCGCCTGCCGCTCCTCCTCGTCGTGCGTGTCCCGCACCAGCTGGAGCCCGATGAGGACCGGCGTAAGGGCATTATTGAGATCGTGGGCGACCCCAGCGGCCAGCGCCCCGATGTTCTCCATCCACTGACCACGACGGAGTTGCTCCTCGTAACTGTGGCTCTGCGCCTCCGCCTCGCGGACCACGGTGCGCTGCCGCTCGATCTCGGCCCGGGCCTGCTCCAATTCGGCCCGCTGCAAGGCCAGTTCCCGTTCCGCCCGACGCCATCGGAACCAAAGCCATGTGGCAAATAGCCCCACCCCGCTCAAAGCCAAGAGCCCGGCCCCAATCAAACTTACCGCTAGGGAATGCGTAGGATGCATCATTTCGAAAAGAAAACGTCATGATTAGAGACCTCAGCCGCTTGTGCTTCAAACCCTAAATGACGAATTGCGCCAAATTAAGTAGATTCCGAATAAAGAGTTTAACGGAATTACTGGAGAAAATGTAGAGACCCTTAATTCTCCCCCCATAGTGATTCCTCCCAAGGAGGTTA
>CAISZB010000414.1 GCA_903889845.1 uncultured Verrucomicrobium sp.
GGGTTGTGGCAAGTAAAAAACCGTACTGATTAAGCTACCATTAGGATCCTGCATAACAATAGCATTATTACCGTAAAAGCCAACAGCATAAGAACCATTCAAAGACGAAACAGTCTCATAAAAACGGGCAATGATTTTACCTGTATCATCAAGCTTGCCACAGTAACGGTTTAAAAGCAGAAATAACAGGGAAGGGACGTCTATCGACGTCACGCTGACCCGGTGAATCGGCATTGCATTTTAACTCATGTGAGATTAAAAACATCCATGAAATCCCCCTAGGTAGACTAGGTAGTTTTCACACCGTTCCCGAAAATCGACTCCGGCATTCCCCCCCTCCACTCCCACATGTCCACCAAGCAAGGAAGCAGCGGCAAAGACTCCAAAGACTCAAAGAAGACGCGCGTCTTGGTTGTCGATGACCAGACCATGCTGCGCCAGTTGATCGTCGCCGTCCTGAAGCCCCTGGAACATTTCACCGTCATCGGCGAAGCCAGCGACGGCGCCGAGGCGATCCAGAAGAGCCTCGACCTCCAGCCGGACATGCTCGTCCTCGACGTCATCCTGCCGAATGTGCCGGGGGCCGAGGTCCTGCGCCAGATCCTGCCGAAGATGCCGCACCTCCGCGTCCTCGCCATCTCCGCCCACGACGATCCCGCCCTCCTCAAGGAAATGCTGGCCTGCGGCGCCCACGGCTTCGTGGAGAAGAGCGCCCCCCTCGACATCTTCAGCGAGGCCCTCCGCGAGGTCGCCGACGGAAAGAGCTTCTTCGGCCCCCGGATCACCGAGGTCCTCCGCGAACACCTCCTCAACCCGACCCACGACCGGCCCCACCTCACCACGCGGGAGCGGGAGATCATCCAGCTCGTCGCCCAGGGCCTCAGTTCGAAGGAGATCGCCTCCCAGCTCAACGTCAGCGCCCGCACGGTGGAAAACCACCGCGCGAACATCATGAACAAGCTGAACATCCGCGACGCCGTCGGCCTCACCCGCTACGCCATCAAGGCGGGCCTCGTCTCCCCCGCGTAGCCCGGCTTCCTGTTTTCCCCTTTTGCAGGGGGGCGGATCGTGATTGAATAGGTCCCCTCTATGCCCATCGACCTGAAGCAGATCGTCGCAGCCCGGCTCGGCGAGAATTACGACCTCCACGACAAGTACCTGAACCGGACGCTGGTCAAGGTCCAGCGGATGATCGGCTTCGACAAGGTCTACGCCCGCGCCGAGGGCGCCTACCTCTACGACCGCGAGGGGAACGACTACCTCGACTTCCTCTCCGGCTTCGGCACCTTCAACATCGGCCGGAACCATCCCGTCGTGAACAAGGCGATCCGGGACATCCTCGACCTCGACCTCCCGAACATGGTCCAGATGGACTCGGCCCTCCTCAGCGGCCTCCTTTCCGAGGCTCTCGTGAAGCGGCTGGCCCTCCAGGGCGCACCCCACCTCGACGCCGTCTTCCTCTGCAACAGCGGCACCGAGGCCGTCGAGGGCGCGCTGAAATTCGCCAAGGCCGGGACGGGCCGCCCCCGCATCCTCTCGCTGAAGAACTCCTTCCACGGCCTCACCCACGGCTCCCTCTCCGCGACCGGGAATCCCTACTTCCACGAGGGCTTCGGCCCGCTCGTCGGCGGCGTCTCCTCGATCACCCTCGACGACCTCGGCATCCTCGAAGCGGAGCTGAAGAAGGGCGACGTCGCCGCCCTCATCGTCGAGCTGGTCCAGGGCAAGGGCGTCTTCTACTACAAGGACGACACCTACGCCCGGGCGCAGGCCCTCTGCCGCAAATACGGCACCCTCTTCATCTGCGACGAGGTCCAGACCGGCCTGGGCCGGACCGGCAAGTGGTTCGCCTTCGAGCACTGGGGCCTGGAGCCCGACATCGTCACCCTCGCCAAGGCGCTGAGCGGCGGCTACGTCCCCGCCGGAGCGATCATCACCCGGCGCGCGATCTACCAGAAGACCTATTCCCGCCTCGACCGGTGCATCGTCCACTCCACGACCTTCGGCCGGAACAACCTCGCCTGCGCCTGCGGCCTCGCGACCCTCGCCGTCCTGGAGGACGAGAAGCTGCCCGAGAACGCCGCGACCCAGGGCGCCGAACTGGAGCGCCAACTCCTGGCCCTGCAGGAAAAGCACGAGATCATCAAGTCGGTCCGCGTGAAGGGCCTCATGGCCGCGATCGAGTTCGCGGAACCGAAGGGCCTCAGCCCGAAGACCCTCGCCCTGCGCGCGGGGTGGAAGGCGATCCACGCCCTCGACGACACCCTCTTCCCCCAGCTCGTCGTCACCCCGCTCCTGAGCAAGCACCGCATCCTCTCCCAGGTCGCAGCGAACCGCGTCGACATGGTCAAGATCCTCCCCCCCCTCGTCGTCGGGCAGAAGGAGATCGACCGCTTCATCACCGCCCTCGACGACGTCCTCGACGGCATGAAGAAGTTCCCCGGCCCGATCTGGGAAATGGGCGGCAACTTCTTCAAGGCGATGAAGGCTGGTGCGCCGAAGGCGGCGGAAGAGCAGGAAACAGTGATGGCGTAGAAGGGGTCGCGAAGAGGAAGGGGACCCCTTCGGGGCAGGGTAGAATCGCGCTTTGCGCTTACCTGTACAGCTGGAGGCCATCCGCTTTATCGCCAA
>CAISZB010000415.1 GCA_903889845.1 uncultured Verrucomicrobium sp.
CGCACGCAGAACCGCCTCGACGTTCCGGCGAAGCTCGTCAAGGCGATCAACGCCTTCCTCCAAATCGAGAAGGAACGGGGCATCGGCGGCAAGACGGAGTTCGTCCTCACGCCCACGGCGAAGCGCATCTGGACGGCGTGCGACCTCGCCCGCGAATCGCAGACGCCGGTCTTCGTGACGGGCGTCTCCCACATCGGCAAGACGGAGGCGCTGACGAACTACGCCCGGAACAACAACCACGGGCGGACGATCTACATCCGCATGAAGGCCGCCTCCGGCCTGGGCGGCATGGTGCGGAAGATCGCCGTCTCCCTCGGCATCTCCGACAAGTCGTGCACGGCGAACCTGCTCGACTACATCCAGCGGGCGCTGACGGCGGACATGCTCCTCATCTTCGACGAGGTGCACCTCCTCCAATACACCTACCGCCTCGCCTCGTTCTTCGCGTGCATGGAGGTGCTGCGGGAACTCCTCGACAACGCGAAGTGCGGGGCCGTTCTGTGCGGCACCGAACTCCTCCTCGAAAAGATGCGGGCCGGGGAACACAAGGAAATGGAACAGCTCATGCGCCGGGGCGTCCACCGGTTCCCGCTCCCGGCGATGCCGACGACGGGCGACCTCACCGCGATCCTCAATTCCCTCGGACTGGAGTTCCCCGACCGGAAGCTGGAGGTGACGGTGAAGAACGTGACGGACAGGCCCTACGAGGTCCTGCGCCAGCTCGCCAAAAGGGACGGCCTCAAGAGCATCACGGAACGCCTCCGCTACGGGCGCAAGATCGCGGCCAAGCGGAAGGCGGCCCTGAGCTGGGAGAGCTTCGTCGAGGCCCATTGCATCATCGCCGCCAACGGCGAGGTCTCGGGCAACGGGGGGTGGGAATGAGCGTCGACACCATCAACCCCTTCCTCCTCGCCCACACGCAGGCGATGGACCAGCTGGCCGACTCCATCTGCCACGGCATCGACAAGGCCGTGGAGATGGGCCTGACGCCCGGCCAGCTCCACCAGCTGACGGACGAGGTGGCCTCCATCACCGCGAAGATCGTCAATCACGCCGTCCACAAACTCGACGGCCAAACCCCGGCGCGGACGTTCCACATCTGCGCCACCTCCACCCCCGAAACCCAAACCCTTAGCGACATCCTCTCATGAGCAAATCAAAACGCCTTACCCTCTCCGGCCCGTCGATCACGACGCGGGCTGAAATGGAAACCCTCGTGGGCGAGATCACCGCCCTCACGATCCAGAAGGACGCCGCGACGGCCCTCATGGACGAGGAAATCAGCCGCGTCCGCAAGAGCTTCGAGGACATCCTTTCCGGCTTCTCCGAGGACATCGACGAGAAGCTGGCCGTGGCCCGCGATTGGGCCGAGGCCAACCCGTCCGAGTTCGGCGACGGGAAGAGCATCGAGTTCACGCAGGGCAAGGTCGGCTTCCGCTGCGGCAACCCGACGCTCAAGCCGCTCTCCGGCTGGACGTGGGTGACGGTCCTCGACCGGCTGCAGCAGAGCGCACGCAGCTACCTCCGCACGATTGAGGAGGTGAACAAGGAAGCCCTCCTCGCCGACCGGGAACTCCTCGGCGCGGACAAACTCCGCGAGCTGGGCGTCCGCGTCGTGCAGGACGAGAAGTTCTTTCTCGAACCGAAACGGGAGGCCCTGGCCGCCCGTCAGCTCAAGGAGGGGGCATGAAGAGGCTCTACGAGATCGACCTCCAGTTCGTCGAGGGTGCCGAGCTGCAGACTTCCAACTGCGTCGAGACCCTGGTCTACGCGCTCAAGGGGACGGCGCTGGAACGGGCCATCATCACCGAGGTTCCCCGGAGCGACACGAGCCGCCCTGGAACTCAGCAAGTCTCCGTCGCCCTGGTTCTGGAAGAGCGGCGGCGTCAGTTCGAGAAGTGGGGCGAGCAGAATCACGACCCGTTCGTCTGGCTCTCCATTCTCTCGGAGGAGGTAGGCGAGTTGTCCGAGGCTGCCTTGCACAATCGCTTCGGCGGCCACGCAGCGCACCCTGACAACTTCAAGAAGGAGGCGATCCAGGTTGCCGCCGTCGCACTCCAGATTGTCGAGTGGATTGTTCTCCAGGAGCAAAACGAGGGAGGCCTTCGTCTATGAAAATCTACCTCTGCGCCTCCTATCATCGGCGCGTCGAGCTGCGGGGCTATGCCGCCCAGCTCGTCGCCCTCGGCCACACGATCACGTCGACCTGGATCACCACGGACGACGACGAGGCCGCCCTCACGCCGGAGAAGTTGGCCGAGATCGCCGTGGCCGACATCGGCGGCCTCCTCGCGGCCAGCACCGTCATCGTCTTCACGGAGCCGCCGGTGACGGTGGCGAAGCCGAGGGGCGGGCGGCATACCGAGTTCGGCTACGCGCTGGCGGCGGGGCACAACGTCCTCGTCGTGGGACCCCGCGAGAACGTCTTCCACAACCTGCCCGGCGTCCGGGCCGTCGACACGTGGGAAAGCGCCGTGGCGGCCCTGCCCAGCTTCACCGACCGCACCCGCCGGAGGATCGCATGAACGACGTGGCAACCGTTCTCGTCTTCGGCCTTTCCGTCGTCGCCCTGGTCGTCAGCGTCTGCACCGCGCTGGCCGTGGGCATCGACGACTTTTACAAGGACAAGAACCGCGACGAGGAGGATCGCCTGTGAAGCCTTCCCTCCTCAACGTCCTCACCGTCGACCGCCAGCCTTCCGTCTTCCGGGAGGTGCTGCAGGACCTCTGCAGCTGGCGTGTCGCCCTCGCCTTCGCCGCCGGGATCGTGGCGACGGTGAGCGCCGTCGCCACTGTCGTCCTCACCGTCAGGAGCCACCCGTGACGGCGGAGCAATTCAAGGGCTACGGGCGGCGCTGGCAGGACGCCTGCCGGGCGCAGGGGTGGAAGGCCTCCGACAAGGAGAAGCGCCGGGAGATCGTGCGCGGCCTGTGCGGGGGCAGGACGTTCGACGAGCTGACGAGCGAGGGCGACGTCTCGAAGGTCTTCCGTTACTTCGAGTTCCTGGCCGACCCCGCGAATCTCTCCAAGGCGATCCCGGCGGCGAACCCGGAGGTCGCGGTGGAGGGCAACACCCGCGCCCAGTTCCTGCACTCGCTCCGGGGCTTCGGCTTCGCGGACGCCTACGTGGGGAAGATCGCGGTCGGCCTCTGCCGCCGGGCCGGGGTGGCGGACTGGAAGGAGCTGCCCTTCGGCGAGCTGGAGAAGCTGCGCTACACGATCCGCGCCCGCGCCAACGAGCGGGACGCCCGCAACGACCTGCGCCCGCCCATCGCGCGGCGCAGGGAGGCCTATCACAAACGCCCCGAGGCCAAGGCCCGCCGGAAGGCGATGGCGGCGACGGGGCCGGTCGACGATCCCAACTGCCCCTTCTGAATTATGAGTCTCTGTTTCTATTGCAAGGGCAGCGGGAAGGACCCCCACAAAAAGGAGGAGGAGTGCTTCGCCTGCGAGGGCCAGGGGGAAAAGCTCTGCCTCAACCCGGAGTGCTTCGGCGGGAAGCTGCGGGAGAAGACGGGCGGCTATGTCCGCCTGATCCGGGATTGCCCGGACTGCGGCGGCACGGGCAACCCGGCGCGGAAGGGGGTCAGGTGATCCTCGCCCTCCCCTCCGCCGACGCGCGGCTGGACGCCGCCGTGAGCCGGATCAAGCGCGAGGAAGGCCTCGCGATCCGCCGGGCCGCGAAGGCGATCCGCGACGACTCCCAGCCGGTCAAGATCGCCCGCGCCCTCGACCGCCTCAACGCCCTCACGAAAGCCCACGCCGCGAGCTACATCGAGGTTCTGAAAGCCCGCGCCGAATACGACGCCCTCACGGCGGGCGCGGAGGACGTCGCCGTGGAGCAAATCAAGGCGGTGGTGGCGGACGCCTTCGGGATCGCCGTGGCGGACATGACGGCGCAGCGCCGGACGGCCCGCATCGCGGTGCCCCGGATGGTGGCGATGTCCCTCGCCTACGAGCGCGGCGACCGCTCGTTGGCCGAGGTCGGGGAGGCGTTCGGCGGGCGGGATCACGGCACTGTCCTGCACGCCCGCAAGACGGTCGCCGCCATGCGCCTCGCCGACGCGAACTTCGACCTCAAGGTCTCGCTGATCGAAGCCTCGTTTTAACCCCCATGCTCTACGGCCCATCCCGACCCTATGACACCGGCTGCCACCTGATCGCCTTCGACCCGATCTTCGGCCCGACCGAAGAGGAGGAGGCGGAGTGGAATGCCCTAACCCAACACACCCCATGCACAAGCTCGAAACCATCCACCACGCGGGCGTCCGCGTCACCCTCTTCGTCGGCGACGCCGAAGGCGGAGTCGCCGACCGCCTCTACTGCCGCTGCCGCCGCCGGGGACGCTCCCGGTTGTTCTCGACCTACTCCCGCGAAATGAGCGTGGCTCGCACGTTCGCCCAGCTCCTCGCCGGGACCGCCGCCCGCGAAAAGGCGAAGCAGGAAGCGGGGGGGGGGGGGGGCCCAAAACCCCCCCCAACAACCTTAGCTTTTGAAGCCC
>CAISZB010000416.1 GCA_903889845.1 uncultured Verrucomicrobium sp.
ACACCGGCGGCGGCCTCGTCGACCACGCCCGCGACGTCACCTACACCGTCGTCGCTCCCCGCAGCCACCCCGTCGGCCAGCTCTCCACCTCGGAGAGCTATTCCAAGCTCCACGAAGCCGTCGCCGCCGCCCTCCAGGAAATCGGCCTCGCTGCCATCCTGGCCCCCGGCTGCGACGCCTGGGACGACGCCGCCTGCTTCCGCAAAGCCGTGAAATTCGACGTCCTCATCGACGGCAAGAAAGTCGCCGGGGCCGCCCAGCGCCGCACCCGGCACGGCTTCCTCCAGCAGGGCAGCATCCTCCTCCCCACGCCGGAGCAAAGCGCCGCCCTCAACCCCGCCCTCCGCGCCCTCCTCCCCCCCGCCTTCGCCAAGACCCTCCCCTGCCGCCTCGAACCCTCCGCCCTGACCGAGGAAGAGACCTCTCTTGCCACTGAATTGGAGGAGACAAGGTATGGGGCGGAGGAGTGGAATCGAGAGAGGTAAGGCTATCGATGAAAGACTCCTTTAAATTCGTGAACGTCGATCTCGAACTAAGATCGGCGACTTCTCCCACCTTGGTGATTCGCGAATTTGGAAGTTCCGTCCATGTTCTTTATAACGGTCCTGTCACAGAAAAAAGTGATTCCCACTTGACCTCGTTTGAAATCGAGAAAGGAAAGCAGCCGGAAGAGAAGATCGCCCTATTTTGCTCTTTGATCGAACAGTTTCCAAAAAGCGTCAGGTCAGAATGGGATGCCTGCCATTCGCGAAGATTCGATATTGGCCTTCAATCCGGGATTCTCGAAAAAGCTTGGGCAACCTTAATTCCACTCAATCTCATTGAGCGATGTGCCATACTGAAATGCGAAGTCGCCTTCACCATTTACCCCAATCATCTCGACGGGCCATAACTTCCCTCGAAGTCCTTCTTGCCTTCAAGTGCGTCAGTGACATACTCCCCAGCAGGTGAAATTCGAATGGGACGAGGCCAAGGCGCACGAGAACGAGCGAAAGCACTCCGTCCCCTTTCTCGAAGCCACCTCTTGCTTCGCTGACGAAAGCGCCCTTGTCCTGCTCGATGAAGCGCACAGCACCGGCAAGGAATTGCGGTGGTTCCTTATCGGGAGGAGCGATGCAGGACGCGTCTTGACCGTGCGCTACACGCATCGCGGTCAGGCGATCCGCCTCATCGGAGCGGGTGCCTGGAGGGAAGGCAAAAAACTGTACGACAAACTGAACCGAGCACGCGAATGAAAACGAAACAGACCCAGCCGAAGTTCGACGCCGAAGGCTATCAGATCGGCCTTCGCGACCTGAACGGCGAAGCCCTGCCCGACCTTAAAAAAGCACGCCTCGTTTCCCGCTCCAAGGCGGGCCTCCCCTCTCCGTCGGCCATCCGCAAGGCCCTGGGAGGACTGAAGGCCGAAAAGCCCTCCACCTTCGCAACCGCGCGCTGCCGCGCCGGGCTGACGCAGGAAGAATTCGCCGCCGCCATCGGGGTCAAGCTGACCACCTACCGCCAGTGGGAACACGGGCGCCGGACACCCACCGGCCCCGCACGCACCCTCCTCACCCTCCTGGCGGGGAAACCGGCCCTGATCGCCGACCTGCGCCGGAAATAATCCCGCAAGGCCGAGAGGCAAGCGTAGCGATTCTCCCCAATCCCGTCGCAGTAGCGACAAAGACCCAAAGGGGAAACTGAATAGGATGGGCGGGAGCCAATCCCGAAGGGCCGATAGCCCCTTCCCCTCCCCTTTCCATTCCCCCCTTCCCCCCCGTTAAGGGCACGGCGCGCCGGTTCGCGTACCGTCGCCCTCCATGCAACGAAGCGGCCTCGGCTCCCAAGCCCCCCTCCTCCCCCTGACGGCCGTCGCCGCCGCCCTCCTCTTCCGGGGCGGCTGCGCGAACACGACCACCACCAAGTTCTACCGCGACTCGAAGGGCACCCTCGTCGTCGAATACCCGAAGGACCTCGTCGCCGACGGCATCGACATCGACGCCGGGCCCCAGCCCCACGTCAAAATCGCCCACTGGGAGAGCCGGAACAACGCCGCCGTCACCGCCCAGCAAGGCCAGCGCGAGGCCGCCGACGTCACCGCCTCCACCGCCCTCGTCGAGGCCGCCGTCCGCGCCGCCGTGAAGAGCCAGACCCCCGGCAACTGAACCACTCCCCCCTCATGCCTCCCTCTCCTGCCCCTGCCCCTGCCCGCCCCCGCTTCTACCTCTTCATCAACGGCATCCTCACCAGCCCGGAAGACCGCCACTCCTGGACCGACCGCGCCGTCACCTGGACCGAGTCCCACTACGGCCACCTCGCCGACCGTTACGAATACTTCAGCGACGCCCTCACCCGCCGCCTCTTCCAGGAAGCCCGCGTCCGGGACTGCGCCGCCCGCCTCCGCCAATACGCCAACATCGACCGCATCGTCGTCGGCCACTCCAACGGCGCCGACATCGCCTGCCGCCTCCTCTGTCTGGAAAAAGAACCCTCCCTCGAACTCGCCGCCCTCCACCTCCTCGCCCCCGCCGCCGAGGCCGACTTCGAAAAGAACGGCCTCAACCACGCCCTCCTCACCGGCCGCCTCGGCCAGGTCCACCTCTACTGCAGCCGCAACGACGCCGCCCTCCGCCTCGCCCAGTTCACCCAGCTCTTCAGCTTCCTCGGCCTCGGCTACGGCTCCCTCGGCCGGACCGGGCCGCAGAACGTCGATCCCCGGATCGCCGACCGCGTCACCGTCACCTGGCGCGACGACTTCGGCCACTCCACCTGGTTCGCCCCCGCCGAATTCGCCAAGACCATGGCCTCCATCGTCGAAACCGTATGATCGACACCCCCTCCTTCCCCGCCCTCGCCGACCTCCTCGCCATCGCCGAGGGCGAGATCGGCACCTGCGACGTCCCCCCCGGCAGCGGTCGCGGCCCCCGCGTCGAAGTCTACCAGGCCGTCTGCTCCCTCGCTTCGACCGAGGCCACCGGCTGGCCCTGGTGCGCCGCCTTCGTCTGCTGGTGCCTGAAGACCTTCCTTTCACGCCACCCCGGCGTCCTCGCCCAATCCATCGAGGCCGATCCCCCGCGCGAGGCCTCCGTCTACGGCCTCGAAGCCTGGGCCCGCCGGAAAAACCTCCCCTTCTCCGACGACCGGGACAACCCCCTCGTCCCCCTCCCCGGCGACCTCGTCTTCTACCGCTTCTCCCACGTGGAGCTCGTCCACCGCGTCTTCCCCGACCACTTCGAGGCCATCGGCGGCAACACCAACGACGCCGGCAGCCGCAACGGCGGCCACGTCGCCATCCGGCAGCGCAGCTTCCAGGTCGCCCGCTGCTTCGCCCGCCTCGTCCCCCGCGCCGTTCCCCTCGCCACGGCCCCCGCCGCTTCGACCCCCTCCCCCATCCTCACTCGATGAATCCCCATCCCCGCCACCTCCGCGAACGCCTCTTCGACCTCGCCTACGCCTCGCGCCCCCTCTGGAAACGGGCCTCGTGGTTCCTCCACGAGCTCCACTACGAGGGCTACCAGGAAGCCACGACCCTCGACGTCGAGACCGAACTGAACTACCTCCTCGGCAAAGGCCACCTCGAACAAAGCTACGACCTCGGCAACCGTTCCGCCTACCGCCTCACTGCCCAGGGCGTCGACGCGAAGGAAAGGGGGGAAGCGTGAGCCGCCCCCACCGCGGCTCCGGCGGCCGGATCGGCCGCCTGACCCACGACCTCCGCGCCGAAGTCAACCGCCTCATCGGCGAGGCCCGCCCCGCTGTGGAGATCATCTCCTGGCTCGCCACCCGGGGTCACCCCCGGCGTCACCGAAAACCAGATCGACGCCTGGCGCAACACCGGCTACCTGGAGCACCTCGCCCACATCGAGCGCCTCAACACCATCCGCCTCCGCAGCGAGGCCAGCGTCGAGATGGTCAAGGCCATCGCCCACCACGGAAAAATCCCCATCGGCGAAGCCAACGACATCCTCCTCGCCTCCCTCATCGCCGAGGCCCTCGAAAACTTCGACCCGGAGAGCCTCCGGGAAGCCCTCGCCGAGGACCCGAAGAAATTCTTCAACCTCGCCTCCGCCGTCACCGCCCAGGCCGCCGAGCGCGTCCGCCGGGAAAAGTTGGAACTCGAATTCGAGAAATTCCGCGACGCCGTCGCCGAGCGCCGCCGCCGGATCGAGTCCTCCCTCCAGGAGGCCGCCCGCACCGGCGGCATCGCGCCCGAAATCCTCGCCCGCATCCAGGAAGAACTGAAATTGCTATGAGCACGACGGCGGAGCCCCCCTTCTTCCTCCCCTACCAGGCCGCCTGGATCCGCGACCGTTCCCGGATCAAGGTCATGGAGAAGTCGCGCCAGATCGGCATGTCGTGGGCCGCCGCCTATCGGGCCGTCGTCACCACCGCGGCGAAGGGCGTCCTCCACGACACCTGGGTCTCCAGCCGGGACGAAATCCAGGCCCGCCTCTTCGGCGAGGACTGCGTCCGCTTCGCCCGCCTCCTGAACCTCGCCGCCCACGACCTCTCCGTCCGCCTCCTCGACGGGAAGGAGAAAGTCACCGCCTGCGTCCTCCCCTTCGACAACGGCCGCTCCATCAACTCCATGAGCAGCAACCCGAACGCGCAGGCCGGGAAACGGGGCACCCGCATCCTCGACGAATTCGCCCTCCACCCCGATCCCCGCCAGCTCTACGCCATCGCCTACCCCGGCACGATGTGGGGCGGCAGCCTCGAAATCCTCAGCACCCACCGCGGCAGCGACAACTTCTTCAACGACCTCGTCCAGGAAGCCCGCCACAAGGGGAACCCGAAGAAGATCAGCCTCCACACCGTGAGCATCGAGGCCGCCGTCGACCAGGGCCTGCTCGAAAAGCTGAAACGGAAATGGCCCCAGGACGACCCCCGCCAGAGCCTCGACCGCGACGGCTTCCTCCAGACCCTCCGCGACCAATGCCCCGACGAGGAAACGTGGCGGCAGGAATTCCTCTGCGAACCCGCCGACGACACCACCGCCTTCCTCTCCCACGACCTCCTCGCCGGATGCGAAGTCCCGCAGGTCGAGCTGGACGGCTTCGACCTCGCCAAAGCCACCGGCCCCCTCCACCTCGGCGTCGACCTGGGCCGCGAGCACGACCTCACCGTCCTCTACGTCATCGAGACCGTCGGCGACGTCCGCTGGACCCGCCGGATCGAGGTCCTCGACCGCCAAAGCTTCGACGCCCAGGAAGCCGCCCTCGACACCCTCCTGTCCAACCCGAAGACCGTCCGCTGCTGCATCGACCAGACCGGCCTCGGCCGCCAGTTCGCGGAGCGGGCCGCCCTGCGCCACGGCGCCCATCGCGTTGAGGGGATCACCTTCACGGCGGGCACGAAGGAAACCCTCGCCTACCCCGTCCGCACCGCCTTCGAGCGGCGCACCCTCCGCATCCCCGCCGATCCCCGCCTCCGCGCCGACCTCCGCGCCATCCGCAAGGAGACCGCCCCCGGCGGCCACGCCCGCTTCGCCGCCGACCGGGGCAAGCACGGCCATGCCGACCGCTTCTGGGCCCTGGCCCTCGCCCTTCACGCCGCCAAGCAACCCGCCACCTCCGCCTACTCCGC
>CAISZB010000417.1 GCA_903889845.1 uncultured Verrucomicrobium sp.
ACCAACACCCGCCGACGCACTCGCGTCCACAAGTCCATCTCCATGTACATCCTTTCTTTTTATAGGATGTCTCACTTTTCGACCGCCCCGCTCACTGTCTCATTTTTCGACCGCCTTTTATAACCGTCCTAGGAAACGACGGCGAATCGACTTCGGAATGACGTCAGCCCCCTTTAGGGGCGCGCCGCAGCTCGACGTGCATCTCCGCCAAGGTCTGCCAAGTCGTGAGATAGCGCTCGACCGTGATCGTGGGAGTCGCATGGCCTAGGCACAGGCCAATGGAAATCAGAGGATTTGCAAGGCTTGGGACGAGCCAACGCCAGTTTTCCAATTGATTCTCGCTAAAAAAGAGGGCCCCTTGAGTCAGCCTGGCCACCGATGGAAGTGCGGCGAGCGAAGGATGTCGAGCCAACAAGCAAGCGATCACAGCCCAGCTCGTGAAAGCATGCCGCAGCAGGTGTAACCGCGAAAGCTTAAAGCCCGTCACCTCCTCGATTTTCAACACAAAGTCGTCTCGCACATCGGACTTGCTGCCGCCCTTCCTCCGCGGAATTCCCGTCAGAATCTCGAACACCGTGGCCGATTCAGGGTACTTGGAGGATGCGGCGGCATGCCACTCCCTGACAAACTCCAGAAGAGTGGATGGAATCAACCGCGATAGCGGCAGGGGAATATCCTTGGCGACCCGGCTCTTCGTGGAGGGAATGCACAGGTCATTGATGAGAAGCAGCCCAGAGAACTCTCCCAGCGTCACCTCGGCCCAATCGGACGATCTTCTCCCCGTAAAGAGCCCGATGATCAGAATGACACGGGCCGTGGCCCTGACGAGATCGGACACCGGACAGCGTGTCGAAAGGATCATTCCTTCCAGCTCCGACGGAAGCGGCAGATCGACGGGAGGCATTTCGTGGGCAAAGACCTTCTTCCACTTGACCTTCGGGCACGGGAGCCCAAGCGCCTTCGAGGCACGTTTCAAGAGGCGGAACGCCTGGGCAAGAAGAGGCGTCCTAGGCACGATTTTCTTTCCCTCCGCGTCCAGGATGCGCAACGCGGAGGAGAGATAAACGCCCAGGCTCGATGCACTAACCGCCGTGTGTTTGGCGATGTACTGAAACCGCTCGTAGGCCTGCCGTTCTTCCGGAGGAAGGCTGTCGGGTGCCGGAGCGAAATCGAAGTAGCGTGCCCCGTCCAGCCTGGATGAGCGACGATCTTCCCTCCTTAAACGCAGGCATTCTGCCTGGACCCACGGAAACCGGCTTCCGAATCTCCGGATCGGTCTCTTCGCAAGAATGGGCACATCCACTCTCTTCTCCTCCCCCTCCATCCGGGACGGCCAGCGGGCGGCCACTTGGAAGTTAAAGACGCGAATGAGCGGCCCGTCTTTGTAGTCGATCAGGAGGGCCTCTGCTAGGCGAGTCAGGCGTCGCCAATCGAATTCGCGATCGCGCAGGAGGCATCCCATTCGATTCAAGCGAAGACGGAGAAAAGCGGGTTTCGAGACGGATAGGAGGAAATCGGCCACCGCTTGCGGCGAAACCCCCTGGAACACGTTCGGCAAGAAAACTTGCCACCTTTGATGCAAGGGGTGAGCGAGAACCAGACTAGACTCCTCCCGCAGTTCCCTGACCGGCACCCTCACCAACGCCTCAAGGCCGGCCTTGCCCAAGGGCGTCAAGCGTATCCGATTCAGCAGATCGGCTAAGGGATCCCTGACCGCCACGATGGCGATGCGATCGAAAATCCCCCTCGCCTCGCTAAGAAGGCTTGGGTTCGAGGTCAGGAAATTGTCGCGATGCTTGGCCATGGTTCTCCCTCCAACGCCGAGAGCCTCTCAATAATACGTTTCACGGCGCGCTGAGGGACATCCTCGTCCATCCCGCAACTGACCGCATTCTTACCGAGCACCCCAGCGCTTCCCTGCGGAAAATGGTCATGGAGGCCCATCACCACATCGTCGAAGTCTCCCTCTTCCGTCAGGATTCGGTACGTGACATTCCGCATTCCATTGCCATGGAGTCCGGCGAAGCTCTCGGTCACGGAGTGTCCCAGTAGCCCGTCCTTGATGACCGTCTTCCGGGGACCGATAACCTGGATCGTCCTTGAATCCAAGCGAAGGAAAAACGCATAAGGGACCGACGCCAAGCAAATCCCCGCGTCCGCCTCCAGCCTCCAGCCGCGATCGATCAGGCGGTCCAAACCGGATTGAAACGCGCCTCCGACCTTCTCCAGGATACGTCGCAGGAACGGCGTGTAATAAACGACCCTGTCCCGAATTTTCTCGTCGAGAATGCGCACCTTCGGCATGCGACAGTCAAGGGGACCGATGAACGGAGGCGGCGTATCCGGATAATTTCGAAGGAAGGCACACAGTAGCTCGATGAGCCTGACCGTTGCTGCCATAGCGTTCAACCAAGCCAGCAGTTCGGCATCCCCCTCTGGCAAAGGAAGGACGAGCAGGGTATCCAGGGCCACGAATAACCCGCGCACAATCTCGGGACGCGGGCAGTTCGGACTTCCACACTCAGGCGCACGGTCGATCGCCTCGTCGGCTGGATAATGGAACCCGAATTGCGCGTGCCAGCCGCGGATTCTGTCATCGTGAATTTTGGGCGAGTAGGTACAGTAATGAAGGCAGCCTGGCCAGACGATCCGGTCGCTGCGTCGGGTCTCGACGAGGCCGATCATCGATGCCAACCAAGGAAAATCCCCCCAGAGCGGGGCGTTGTCTAGGAGGCACTGGGTGAAGGCTTTCTCCCTTACTTTATGCGCCGCGAGCCACACCTCGGCGTCAAGGTCCGCTCCTTCCGACTTCAGCAGGCGTTCCAGGGCAGCCTCGAATCCAGGAGGCACAGGACGCCAAAACTCCTCCCCAACCGGAATATGAAGGCTTGGATCGTACCCCGGATCGGTGGCCTTCGACGTCTTCGATGGACGCGGATGGGGAGTGACGAGATACGTCTGGTTCCCATTCCGTTCCAGGCGCGCCTCGGGAAGGTCACTGCGCTTGAGAAAGAGGAGTCCCCTCGCGGCCACCTCAGCCGCGCCTTTGGATCGATCCATTTCTGCGACGGCCACTTGGAGGACCTTATAAAGCTGGTCCTTCGACATTCCTCCGAAGGGGGCGACGGGCGAAAGTCCGGTCATGGACCGTTGATACGTCTTCCGCCCAAACGAGTCGCGCTCACGCAGGGACTCCCGTCCGCTTTTCCTCTCCGCCTCATCCTCGACCTCCTCGTTCCACGCGGAGCGGAGGACGAATTTCCGCCGCTTGGTCGCTTCCCGGACAAGTTCGATCCGGATCCGTTCCTCCGTGGACAATCTTCCCTTTCGCCTCTCTGTGATGACCGGGGAGCGCCAATTGTCATTGAGCCGGGGCGACTGTATATCCTCGCCGGTGAGTCGCTGACGGTACCGCTCCCGATGCCGGTTCGCCCTGGCAGAGCCATAGACCAGATGGATAACGTGGTAAGTCACAAACGATTCCAGGTCTTCTTTGTCGCCTGACGAGGAACGCCAAAACTGTACCAGGCTCTTGCAGCCCGCAGGATCCACCTTAAGGTGATGGCACTGCTGCTGGAACCGATACGCTAGAGCCGCATTCTTAGCGAAATTCCTCATCCCATCGACATCCCCCGCGTTTTCGCGGACAGTATCGGCGACGTAGTCGAGCCTCTGGCGCCAAAGCACGGTGTGGATCTCGCTCCACCCCCACTTGTCGAGGATAGCCTGCCGGGCACCGCAGGGCACGGCCCGGAGAGTCTTAGCTAAATCGGTCGGATCAGCACAATAGCGCCGCCCAAAGAGGTACCCCACGGGGTCGCGGTTGATTGAGGGATAATCCCCGATCTCGTCAGGATCGATCGTGACAGCAATCTTCCGTTGAAGCGTCGGAGAGGCCGCGATATAAGCCCCCACCAGGATTGCAGCTCCTCCCCCGGACATGCCGGATAGGTAAGGAAGATTCAGCTCCAGCCGCAGCTCGGCGAGGAGGCATCGGAGGTTCGCGTTCATTCCTTATCGGCCCCACCGAAGTTCCGGCGATAGACGTCAATCAGGGCTTGTCCGTCGATCAGGTTGATGGCCATCTTCAGCAGACTGGGAACCAGATTGGGAGAGCGACGGATCTTCTCCTTGATCGGCGGATACTCCAAAAACTCGCGCAGTACCGATGCGGCGATTTCGACCCGAATCGGCTTGATCTTGATCTCTTCCCTCGCCCGGCCCTGACCTTGGGCTCCAGGCTGCTTACCGGAACGGGTTTTCCCGGAGTTCGTTGCATGGTTTTCCGCGGCAGCTACGCCTTCTGGTTTAGATAGAATCTTGGCCTCCTCATTGGATGGCAGTTTTGCTCCATCCTCGGACGGCA
>CAISZB010000418.1 GCA_903889845.1 uncultured Verrucomicrobium sp.
GACGATCAGCGGGACGGGGGACTTGGCGATGTCCGACGTCACCGGGAGCGGTGTACTGACGTTCAAGTCGGCGAATGGCGGCATTCTTTCGGTTGCTGACGACACGGCGACGAGTGGGACGTGGTTGACCTCCGGCGATGTCTCTCAACTAGGGAGCTACTATGGCGGGGTGATCGCCTTCGACGGAACGGCGGGCGGGGTCAACTTGGCGGCCGGGCTGGCCAATATTTTCAACTTGTCCGATGTGACCTTGGAGGGCGCTCTTACGGTCGATCCCAACGCGGTGCTGAATATTCCAACCCTTAACCTGAGCGGGAACCTGGGCACGGTCACCCTCACTATCACCAGCACGACGATCGTCCTGAACAATGCGAGCGGCAACCTCACCATGAATTCCACCATCGGAGCCGATCCCGATGTCAGCGGCACCTTCACCGGCGATTATACGCTGAACGCCATCAGTGGGATCAGCCAATCGGCGGCCCTGGTCGTGACGGGGAATCTCTCGCTCAGCACCACGAACGGGAATATCGACCTATCGACGCAGACCGGGAACGTGTTCCAGGGAACGGTGAACCTCTCGGCGGGGGCGGGCGGGGGGTACGGCATCAATGTGGCTTATAGCAGTGTTTCCGGACAGACGAGCGGGTATTCCTACACCATTGCGAGCGGGGCCGTTACCTCCGGGACGACGGGGGGGTTGAATGTGATTTCCGTCTCGGCCAGTTCCGGGGTGATCACGGTGGCGACGGGCGGGGTGGGGACCGCGACGGCGACCTCGGTGACGCCGGAGGGTTCCTCGTCCCTGACCATCGGTGCGGGGCTGGGGAACCCGGCTTATACGAGCACCACCAGGACGACCACCACGACGACTTCGGCGGGTGGGGTTTCGATCGGCGCGGGCGGCCTGACGGCGGCGACCGGTTCGGGGCAGCAGACGGTGGAGGGGGTCATCAAGGCATCGACGACGCCGTCGGCCTCCGTGCCTTCGACGCCGTCGGCCCTCGATCCTACGAAGGGTTCGGGGGACGCATCAACGTCGACGGTTTCCGGCCAGGGCGGGGACGATTCCAGCACGAACGGCTCGAGCGGTCCCAGCGGCGGTACAACCTCCAACGGGAAGAAGAGCTCCGTGTTGGGCAACGGGACGACGACCACGACTACGACGACGAATGGCGGCAAGGAGACGGTCATGGGGCCCGGGGCTTCCTCCATGATCGGGGCGAACGGGATCTCCGGGCTGAACCTGCCGCCACCGCCGCAGCTCAATCACGCGCTTTCGCCGCAGATCCGGAATGACCTGCGTGGCGCGATCTTTGGGCCTTAACCGGGTCACGCGCGCGCTGCGGTTTTCCAAACCCGCCTCCCTTTTCCCGGGAGGCGGGTTTTTTGTTGAGGAAGGGTGTATGAGCGAAATTCATTCGAAAGTTCGAAATAATGAGTTCTGTTTTTAGATCGGGAGGGAAGGGGTGGCACCGCTGCTGCTTGTTTATCTGGCAACACCTCCAACCCCAACACCCTGTCATGAAAAACAAAACCACTTCGTCCACTTCCTTCTCCGGGACCGTCAGCCGCCGCCAGTTCTTTCGCCTGGCGGGCGGGGGGCTGACCGCTTCCGCCCTCCTCGGCGGCCTGCCGGGAGGGTGGGTCGGCTCCGCCTACGCCTCCGACGCGCCGGAGGTGACGGACCTCCGCTTCGGGATCATTGCGCTGACCGATTGCTCCCCCCTGATCATTGCCTTCGAGAAGGGCTTTTTCAAAAAGTACGGCATCAACGCCACGATCGCGAAGGGGGCGAGTTGGCCCGCCATCCGCGACTCCCTCTCGACCGGCGACCTCCAGGCGACCCATATGCTGATCGGCATGCCGCTTTCCTCCACGATGGGGATCGGCGGCGCGCCGAAGGTGCCGATGGTGATCCCGTGGCTGCTGAACCGCAACGGGCAATCGATCACCCTCTCGAATACCTTCAAGGGGAAGGTGGCGGGCGATCCGAAGGCGATGAAGCCGTTCGTCGACGCGGCGAAGGCGGCCGGGACGCCGCTCACCTTCGCGATGACCTACCCGACGGGGACCCACGCGATGTGGATGCGCTATTACCTGGGCGCGGGCGGGATCGATCCCGACAAGGACGTCAGTCTCATTGCCGTCCCCCCGGCGCAGATGGTGGCGAACATGAAGATCGGCAAGATGGACGGCTTTTGCGTCGGTGAGCCGTGGAACCAGAAGACGATCGCCGACGGGATCGGCTACACCTCCGTGGCGACGCAGGACATGTGGAAGGACCACCCGGAGAAGGTCTGCGCCTTCACCGCCGACTTCGCCGCGAAGAACCCGAAGACGGTGAAGGCCGTCCTGAAGGCGATCCACGAGGCGAGCGTCTGGCTCGACACGATGTCGAACCGGCCCGAGGCGTGCCAGATCGTCAGCGCCCCCACCTATATCAACTGCGCCGCCGACGTCATCCTGAAGCGGATGGCCGGGGAACTGGACTATGGCGACGGGCGGAAGGTGACCGACACGGAGCACTGCATGTATTTCAGCAGGAACAACTGCAATTACCCGCAGGCGAAGTATGCGAAGTGGTTCCTCTCCCAATACCGCCGCTGGGGCCTGGTCTCGGGGACGCCCGACTACGACGGCGTCGCGAAGCAGGTGATGCGTCCCGACATCTACGAGGAGGCGATGAAGGAGATCGGCTACGCCCACGGCGGGGCCGACGCGAAGCCGGAGACGCTCTTCGACGGCGCGACCTTCGATCCCGCCCATCCCGAGGCCTATGCGCAGGGCTTCGCGGTCAAATCGCTGAAGGGTTAAAGGCATGACTCCGAAGAACCCTAAGGTGGAGGCGGTGATCCTGCCGGTGTTCGGCTTCCTCGCCGCGCTCCTGTTCTGGTACCTCCTCAGTATCACGGTCTCCCCGGCGTTGCCGACGCCGTGGGCGACGTGGCAGGAGTCGAAGCTCTACGTCCTCCAGCCCTTCGCGAAGCGCGGGGAGCTGGACCAGGGTGTGCTGCTGCTGACGTGGTATTCCCTCGTCATGGTGGCGAAGGGCTACGCCCTGGCGCTGATCGTGGGGACGCCGATCGGGTTCTGCCTGGGCCTGTCGAAGCGGTTCGCGCAGGCCTTCGACCCGATCATCCAGGTCCTGCGTCCCGTCTCGCCGCTGGCGTGGCTGCCGCTGGGGATGGTCCTCTTCCTCTCCTCGGGGAAGATGGCCCTGGAGTGGGGGGCGCTCTTCACCATCGCGATCTGCGCGATGTGGCCGACGGTGCTGAACACCGCCGTCGGCGTCCGGGCCGTCCCGGTCGATTACCTGAACGTGGCGAAGGTGCTGAAGCTCTCCCCGGCGAAGACCCTCTTCAAGGTCCTCATCCCGGCGACGCTTCCCTACATGTTCACCGGGTTCCGGCTGAGCCTCGGCATCGCGTGGCTGGTGATCGTGGCGGCGGAGATGCTGACGGGACGGCCCGGCATCGGGAACTTCCTGTGGCAGGAGTACAACGCCCCGAACTATGCGCACATCATCCTCTCGATCCTCACCATCGGCGTCGTCGGCTTCATCCTCGACCGCATGATGAGTGTCGTCGAGGCGCGGTTCAAAACCATCTAAGGACCCTCTAACGCCATGCCTCCTCTCCTTGAACTGAACGGTGTCTCGAAGGCCTTCGGCGGCGCCTCCGTCCTGCGGGACATC
>CAISZB010000419.1 GCA_903889845.1 uncultured Verrucomicrobium sp.
GAGGCCGCGAAGGATGGAGATGGTGTCCTCCACGCTCGGCTCCGCGACGAAGACGGGCTGGAAGCGGCGCTCCAGGGCGGCGTCCTTCTCGATATGCTTCCGGTATTCGTCGAGGGTCGTCGCGCCGATGCAGTGGAGCTCGCCCCGGGCCAGCATCGGCTTGAGCATGTTCCCGGCGTCCATCGCGCCCTCGGCCTTCCCGGCGCCGACGACGGTGTGGATCTCGTCGATGAAGAGGATGATCTTCCCCTCGGCCTTCGTCACTTCCTGGAGGACGGCCTTGAGGCGCTCCTCGAACTCGCCCCGGAACTTCGCCCCGGCGATGAGGGCGCCGAGGTCGAGGGCGAAGATGGTCTTGTCCTTCAGGCTCTCCGGGACGTCCCGGGCGATGATCCGCTGGGCGAGGCCCTCGACGATGGCGGTCTTGCCGACGCCCGGTTCGCCGATGAGGACGGGGTTGTTCTTCGTCCGGCGGGAGAGGACCTGGATGGCGCGGCGGATCTCCGCGTCGCGCCCGATGACGGGATCGAGCTTGCCCGCGGCGGCGGCCTTCGTCAGGTCGCGTCCGTATTTCTCCAGCGCCTCGTAGGTCGCCTCCGGGTTGGCGCTGGTCACGCGCTGGTTGCCGCGGACCTCGGCCATCGCCTTGAGGAAGGCGTCCTTCTTCGCGCCGACGGCCTTGAAGACGCGCCCGACGGCGGTCGTCCCCGGCTCATCGAACATGGGGAGGATGAGGTGCTCCACGCTGACGTAGTCGTCCTTCAACCGCTTCGCCTCGTCCTGGGCGGAGACGAGGAGCTTGTTCAGCCGCTGCGTGATGTAGGTGCCGCCCGACTGGCCCGCGCCGGTGACGGTGGGGAGCTTCGCCAGTTCTTCCTCCAGCCGGGCATGCAGCACCTCGGCAGGGACGCCCGCCCGCTCGAAAAGGCGGGGAGCCAGGCCGTCCTCCTGCGCGAGGAGGGCGGCGAGGAGATGCTCGACATCGACGGAGGCGTGGTTACGGCGCGCGGCCTCGGCCTGGGTCTCGGCAATGGCGGTCTGGGCTTTCTCGGTGAACTTGTTCGGATCCATAGATTGGGTGGACCCTCAACTTACTCCTCTTTGCGCGGGCTTCAAGCGGGCGCGGCATATCCCGTTGGGGTGGGGAGGGATCGGGAAGGAGAAGAGGTGACTTTCCAAATGCCCGGAAGCGGGTTATGCTGAACGCCATGAAGTTCGTGACCACGCTGGTGCGGGACGAGGACGGGGCCTGGGTCTCCGAGTGCCCTGCCATTCCCGGCTGCATCAGCCAGGGAACGACGCGAGACGAGGCCATCAATAACATCCGCGAGGCGATTGCCGCTTGCCTGGAAATCCGGGCCGAGCTCGGGATGCCCCTGACCGTCGAGACGGAGCAGGTCGAAGTCGCCGTCTGATGCCGCCCCTGCCCTCACTCAGCGGGCGCGAGGTCGTCAAGACATTCGCCAAGGGCGGCTGGCAACTGGTTCGCCAGCGCGGTAGCCACATGATCCTCGTCAAACCCGGACACATGGCGACGCTTTCCGTTCCCGATCACAAGGAGATTGCGAAGGGAACCCTCCGCAGCCTGATCCGCGCCAGCGGCTTGAGCGTGGAGGAGTTTAGCGCGCTTTGCGAGGAGTAGCCAAAGCGATCATCTGAACCTGCCTTGGTTATGTCTTCTTTCCCCTCGCGTTCCTACTGCCGCTTTTTTGGGCTCGTTTTGCTGGTTTTTGGAATTGCGGGGCTAGCGTTCGCGTTTCGTTTTTTGGGTGCGCTTGAAGGTGGAAAATTGTGGGGGATAGCCATCGCGATTCTGCTTTGGGGCTGCCCAAGTGGCTCTCTTTATGCAGCGTCTCGATGTCATGCCGCGTTGAAGGAATCGTCATCAGGACGAGAACGGATGGATGCCTACGTTTGGGTCATGGTCATGTCGCTATTGAACGTGCTGTGGCTTGCCTTTATGGAATTCGTGCAGGCCGTTGGCATGAACATGAATGAACGCGGGACATCCGTCGACTGGTTGTTGGTATGGGTCTTTCTCCTGGCCATTCCCTTCAATTTCGTGCTGTCCCTACTGGCCTGGAAGGCCAGAAGCATGGAGGCCCAGTGCCTGTTCAAGGACGAACAGCCCACGTAAAGTATATCAGGACGAAAAGCAGAGATCGTATTACATCTCCTCCAGCGTCCCAATCCCCAACAACCCCAGCCCCAGTTGCAGCGCTTCCGCCGTCAGGGCGCAGAGGGCGAGGCGGGAGGCTCGGACTTCCTCCGGGACGCCCGTCTTGAGGACGGGGCAGGCCTCGTAGAACGCGTGGAAGGCGGTGGCCAGTTCGCAGAGGTAGATGCAGAGGTAATGGGGGCGGCTTTCGGCGGCGACGATGCGGAGGGTCTCGCCGAAGGCGAGGAGCTTTTTGCCCAGGGCGATCTCGGCCTCTTCGCGGAGGTCGAGGGGGGCGCCTGCGTCGGCGGCGGGGAGGGCGACGCCCTGCTCGGCGGCTTTGCGGAAAATGGATTTGATCCGGACGTAGCCGTTTTGCAGGTAGGGGGCGGTGTTCCCTTCGAAGGCGAGGAGCTTTTTCCAGTCGAAGACGTAGTCGAGGTTCCGGTTCTGGCCCAGGTCGGCGAACTTCAGCGCGCCGAGGTCGACGACGCGGGCGATCTCCTGGCGGCGTTCCTCGGACAGCTCGGGCCGCTTCTCGGTGATGATCTCCAGGGCGCGGCTTTCGGCCTCGTCGAGGAGTTCGCGGAGTTTGATCGGCTTCCCTTCGCGCGTTTTGAGGGGCTTCTTGTCGTTGCCCAGGATCGCGCCGAACCAGACATGCTCTAGCGCCGTGGGAACGACCCGGTCGATGCCCCACTTGCGGACGGTGGCGAAGAGTTGCTGGAAGTGGAGCTGCTGCCGCCCGTCGGTGACGTAGATGATGCGGATCGGCTTCCACCGCTCGACGCGGTAGGCGACGGTGGCCAGGTCGGTCGTGGCGTAGAGGAAAGCCTCATCCGATTTCTGGATGAGGAACGGTTTGTCGGCGAGCTGCGCGTCGTCGCCGGGCTGGTCAAAGAAGACGACGACGGCCCCTTCGCTCTCTCGGGCGATGCCCTTCGCTTTCAGTTCCTTCACGACGCCGTCGAGGCGGTCGTTGTAGGCGCTCTCGCCGAGGGTCTCGTCGAAGCGGACGCCGAGGCGGCTGTAGATTTTGTCGAGCTCCGCGAGGGTGGCGGCGACGAACCGCTTCCACAGGGCGAGGCTCTCCGGGTTCCCCTGTTGGAGGGCCAGGAGTTCCTTCCGCGCCTCTTCCTGGATCGCCTCGTCGGTCTTCGAGGCCTCGTGGATCTGCTGGTAGAGGGCTTCCAGGTGCTCGACGGGGCGGGCGGCGAGGTCGGCCTCGTTGCCGTGGCGCTTGTAGCCGAGGAGGATCTTGCCGAACTGGGTCCCCCAGTCGCCCAGGTGGTTGTCGGTGACGACGGTGCGCCCCAGGAAGCGGTGGCACCGGGCCAGGGCGTCGCCCAGGATCGTGCTGCGGATGTGGCCGACGTGCATCTCCTTCGCGACGTTCGGCCCGCTGAAGTCGAGGACGACGGTGCCGGACTGGGCTTCGGTCTCGATGCCCAGGCGGCCTTCGGCGCGGGCGACGGCGAGGGCGCGGTTGAGCCAGCCTGCCTTCAGGGTGAAGTTGAGGAAGCCGGGACCGGCGATGACGGGGGCAGTGAAGGCGTCGTCCTCCGGGAGCAGCGCGGCGAGTTCGGCGGCGACTTCGCGGGGGTTCTTGCCCAGTTCCTTCGCGCGGATCATCGCGGCGTTGGTCTGGAAATCGCCGTGGCGCGCGTCGGCGCACGGCTTCACCTGGACTTCGGCCGATGCGAAGAGTTGGAGGGAGGCGGCGGCGAGCCGGGCTTCGAGGACTTGCTGGGGCGATTTCATGGAGGAGGAAGGGGACGATAGGGGAAGCTGCGTCCGGGAACAAGGCTCTACCTGTACACCTCGCGCCGATGGCCGACGGCGACGACCAGGACAACAAGTTTGCGGTCCTCGATGTGGCAGAGGATGCGGTAATCCCCGACGCGGTAGCGCCAGAGTCCGGCCAGGTCGGATGTGAGGGCCTTGCCGAAACGGCGCGGATCGGAGCCCTGTGCGACCCGTTCGTCGAGGTAGGAGAGGATGGTCTTCGCCGCCTGGGGGCCGAGCTTTTTCAGCTCCTTCACGGCCCGGGCCTCGAACCTATAGGCCCACGGCACGCTTCACTTCCTCGGCGGAATAGGTCTTGCCCTGGGTCTTCATCCGCTTGCCGGCAAGGTAGGCGTCTTCGAGGTCTTCGAGATGGGTGAGGATCGCCTCCCGGGCGTAGAAGGTCTTCGTTCTTCCGGTTTGCTTCGCCAGGCGGTCGAGGCGGCTTTCGATTTCGGCATCGATGCGGATGGCGAGCATGGGGAGAGGGTAATCCCGCTATACACGTATAGCAAGGGCTAACTTTTTCGAAGGGAACGGATCAGGTGGATCCCCTCCGTCCACGTCCACGCCGCCCCGTGCCACAGCGTTGTCCCCGTCCAGACGTAGGCGGCGAGGGTGTGGTGCCAGAGGGCCGCGCCGATCTGCGGATAGCCGTGCCAGCCCGCCAGGACGCCGGTGAGGCCCGCATCGATGAGGAGGAGGTTCAGCAGGATAATGACGACGAGGGAGAAGAAGACGCCCTCTCCCTTCAAATCCTGTTGGCCGACGCCGATCATGCTGACGGTGAAGGTGAGGTGGAAGCCCCACGTGATCCCGATACCCACGTAGAGGAACGTGAGGTAATGGACGAGGGGCGGCCAGTAGAAGGCGGCGACGAGCCACAGCGCCAGCAGGAAGGCGGTGTAGAGGGGGACGAAGTAGGGGGAGAGGGAGATGATCCAGCTCGATTTGTCGGTTACGACGTGGCCGCCGCGCTTGCCGACGTGGAAGCGGTAGACCTCCCCGGCATGGAGGTAGACGGCCAGGGCATGGGTCAACTCGTGCCCCAGGACGTAGAGCCACATGGGCCGGGGCAGGGCGAAGTAGACGACCGTCCACACGGCAAACCCGGCGCCGAGGGCCCAGAACCAGTACTGCCCCCAGGCGTGATCGTGCCAGAAGAAGCGGGTGAGATCGACCAGGGTAAGGACGGCCGCGACGAGGAGGGGGAGGAGGAGGAGGCCGACGAGGAACTTCCGGACCTTGGCCGCTCTGGGGTTCTTCACGGTGTGCGGGGCATTGGGAGAAGTTTGAAGGGACTTGACTTGAAAAGGGCGGTGCCTCTACTTTCTACCCTCTTATGGCTAATACCCGCTCCGCAGCAAAACAAGCACGAAAGAGCTCCCGCCTCCGCCTCGTCAATCAGAAGGTGGGCGACGAGCTGCGTCAGACCGCAAAGAAGATCAAGAACCTGGTCAAGGAAGGCAAGAAGGACGAGGCCCTCGCCCTCGTCAACGGCTACCAGTCCCAGGTCGACAAGGCCGCCAAGAAGGGCCGCCTGAAGCAGAACACGGCCGCCCGCCGCACCAGCCGGATCGCCCGGCTCCTCAAGACCGACATCAAGGCCCCCGAAGGACGCCCGAAGAAGGCCCCCACGCAGGTCGCCAAGAAGAAGGTCGTCAAGAAGAAGACCGAGGCCGCAGAGTAGGGAGACGCAAAAAGGGGAGCGCCCCCCTTTGGATTCCCTCAAGGGCGGTTTCGTCCGCGCAGCGGGTAAAAACGAATTCCTAGATTCCCAAGAAAGGCCGAGCCTCCCAGCTCGGCCTTTTTTTCTGCCTCTCCCCAGCTCCCAGCTATGTTCCTTTCCTACTACGTCGACCGGTTCAGCCCCTTCCTGATCGAGTTCGGGCGGGGGAGCGGCGTCGGCATCCGGTATTACGGGCTGGCCTACCTCCTCGGCTTCGTCTTCCTGTTCTGGTTCCTTCACCGGCAGATCGCCCTCGGTTGGTTGCGGATCTCCCACGAGGAGGCCGACAAGGTCCTCCTCCGCATCGCCCTCCTGGGCGTCATCGTCGGGGGGCGGCTCGGGTACTGCCTTT
Source organism: uncultured Verrucomicrobium sp. (assembly GCA_903889845.1). Classification (GTDB taxonomy): domain Bacteria; phylum Verrucomicrobiota; class Verrucomicrobiia; order Methylacidiphilales; family GAS474; genus GAS474. The sequence continues at coordinate 6,025 of CAISZB010000419.1, forward strand.
TCTACGACTTTGCCGCAACCGTCCACCGTCCATGGACGATCTTCCTCGTCTGGCAGGGCGGGATGGCCAGCCATGGCGGTATCCTGGGGGTCATCGCCGTGATGCTGTGGGAGGCGCGGCGGTTGAAGATCCCTTTCTATCATTTGGCCGACGCGGCGGCCCTTTGCACCCCCCTCGGCCTTGGCCTCGGGCGGATCGCGAATTTCATCAACGGGGAACTGTGGGGACGTCCCTTCACCGGCCCGTGGGCGGTGATCTTCCCGAAGTCTGGGGACCTCCTTCCCCGCCACCCCTCCCAGCTCTACGAGGCGGCGCTGGAGGGGGCCGTCCTCTTCGGCCTCATCCTCTGGGTCCGGTTCCGTACGCTGCGCGATGGGCGGGACGGGGCGACGGCGTTGACGTTCCTAGGGGCCTACGGCGTCCTGCGGATTGCAGGGGAATGCTTCCGGGAGCCCGACGTCCAGATCGGGTATTACTTCGGCGGCGTCACCCAGGGTCAGATTCTCTCCGCGGGGATGGTCGTCGCGGCCCTGGTATTGGAGTCGTTGCGACGGCGGACGCTGGCCTCCTCGGTGCGGCGTTGACTTTCGGAAGGAACTCCCGTCTTATGGCGGGGTGGATTTCGATTTCAGCCAACTGAAACCGGCCCCCCCGAAGTTGGCCGACCTGAACGCGATGCCGCTCCTCGACTTCGTCGGGACGCTCCTCGCCGTCTATGGGAACGCGGCCTGGATTCCGGCCCTCTCCTTCGCGCAGAGCCCCTTCGCCAGCCTCGACCACCTCCACCGCGTGATGACGGAGATCGCCGCGACCGCCGACCCCGTCGCCCAGGAGCAGCTCCTCCGCGTCCAGCCCGATTTCCTTGTCGATAAGGGCGGCTCCTTCCTCACGGAGACAGAGCGGGCCGCCGCGGGCGCCCTCGACCTGAGCCGCGACGAGGTCCGCGCCCTCCACAAGCACCAGATCGATTACCACAAGAAGTTCGATTTCCCCCTGATCGCCTGCCTCGTCGGCCCCGACGCCCGGCCCCGCGCCAGCCTCATGGCCTCGATCGTCTCCCGCCTGGGGAATACCCGGGACGATGAGCGGCAGGTGGCGCTGGGGGAACTGTCCCGCATTGCGCGGGTGCGGTTGTTTGAGGCGATTCCGGAGTAGGGTCTGTCCACGAATTCCGGCGGGCCGCGCCGGAGGGGCTACGCCCCTCTCCCC
>CAISZB010000420.1 GCA_903889845.1 uncultured Verrucomicrobium sp.
CGGTCCCGAAGGGCCGCAAGCCCCCTTCTCTCCTCCCCCTGAATCCAGTTGCCTCCCCCTCCCCGCTCTGCTTTGCTTTTTTTCGGCCTTGATGTCGATCCCCTCCATGCCGTTCCTGCGGCGGCCCCTCTCCTCCGCTCCGGCGTGGGCGGGCAGGGTCCCGTGGATGACTCTGGCGATCCTCCTCTGCGGGACCGTTCCCGGGCTCTTCGGCGCCGCCGCCCTCTTCCAATGGCTCACCCACGGCACGTCGTGGCTCCATGTCGGGCCGGGTCAAGCCATCTTCCACTTCAATTCGGCCCTCTGCTTCCTCATGGAGGGCCTCGGCCTCGTCTGCCTCGTCTTCCGCCGCCCCGGCTGGGCGGCGTTGTGCAGCGGCGGCGTCCTGGCCATCAGCCTCGCCACCGCCGCCGAATACCTCTTCCACGTCGACTTCGGCATCGACCAACTCGTCGTCCACGCCTACGTCACCTCCAATCCCACCCACCCGGGCCGGATGTCCCCGATCACCTCCCTCAACGCCTTCCTTTTCGGCCTCCTCCTCCTCGTCCAGAGCCGCGCCCGCGCCGGAGGCTGGCGCTTCTCCGCCACCTGCCTCCTCTCCTCCTTCATCCTGGCGAACAACGGCATGGCCCTCGTCGGCTACGTCCTGGGCCTGCCGGAGTCCTACACCTGGGGCCTCTTCCACCGCGTCACCCTCCAGACCGGCTTCGGCTTCGTCCTCCTCGCCGTCGCCTTCATCCTCTTCGCCCTCCGCCGGATCCCCCCGGGGGAGCGCCTCAGCGCCCGCGGGATTCCCCTGGCCGCGGGGCTCGGCGTCTTCACCTCCTCCCTCATCCTCTGGCAGGTCCTCCTGGCGGGGAACCGCTGGCAGATCGTCACGGAGATGGACGCCATCCGGAACAGCCTCTCCGCCCAGATGACGGAGCAGATCGACTCCCGCGTCCGGGCCCTGGAACGGATGGGACGGCGGATCGAGACCCGCCCCTCCATGACCTTCCCCGAATGGCGGGCCGACGCCGCCCTCTACATCGAGCACGAGCAGGTCTTCCGCGGCATCGCCCGGACCGACGCCTCCGGGAAGGTGATCTGGTGGATCAACGACGACCTCGGCCTCCAGCCCCCCCCGGACCGGATGCTGGGGGGCTCCCCGCTCCAGCGGGAGGCGATGCGGCAGGCGACCGTCGCGGGGGGCGGCAGCACCGTCGCCAGCCCCCACGACCGGATCGGCGCCGGTGAAGCCACCTTCGACGGCTTCACCACCTGGACCCCGATCTACGCGAGGCCGGGGCAGGGCGGCGGCCCCCGCCTCGACGGCTTCGTCACCGGCCTCTTCGACATCCGCCAACTCCTCTCCCGGATCGACAGCGCCAACGGCCTCGGGAAGTTCTCCTTCCGCGTCCGCGAAGGAAAGGGCGATGAGACCCAGGTCCTCTACCAGCGCGGCCCCTTCGGCAAGCCCGGCTACCGCCAGACCTTCCCCCTCGCCTACCCCGGCCTGGACTGGGAGATCGACGTGGAGCCCGGCCCCCTCCTCCTGGCCCGGGAGAACGCCCACCTCTGCCACCTCATCCTCGCCGTCGGCCTCCTCTTCGCCTGGACGCTGGCCTGGGCCCTGACCGAATACCAGAGAGCGCGGCGGCGGATGGAGACCCTCCAATCGATCGAGGCGACGCTGCGCGAGAGCGAGGAGCGATACCGGCTCCTCGTCTCCAACGTCCAGGACTATGCCATCTACCCCCTCGGCCCCGACGGGAAAATCGTCGGCTGGAACCCCGGCGCCGCCCGGCTGAGCGGGTACAAAGGGGAAGAAGTCATCGGCCGCAGCCCCCTCTCCTTTTATCCTCCGGAGGAGGTCGAAGCAGGCATCCCCTCCCGCCTCCTCACGCTTGCGGAGACCGAGGGCCGCTCCCTCCACGAGGGATGGCGCCTCCGCAAGGACGGCTCCCGCTACTGGGCCCAGGCGACGCTGACCTCCCTGCGGAACGGCGAGGGGGTCCTCATCGGCTTCTCCACCCTCATCCGCGACCTCACCCGGCAGAAGGATTCGGAAGACCGGCAAAAGAAGTCGGAGGACCTCTTGGCCCGGCGCAACCGCGACCTGGAGGAGGCCATGCGGCGCGTCGAGGAAGTCAGCCGCCTGAAGAGCGAGTTCCTCTCGAACATGTCCCACGAACTGCGGACCCCCCTCAATAGCATCATCGGCTTCTCCGAGTTCCTCTACGACGGCAAGCCCGGCTCCCTCAACGCGACACAGCAGGAATACCTCGACGACGTCCTCAAAAGCGCCCGCTACCTCCTCCAGCTCATCAACGACCTCCTCGACCTGGCCAAGATCGAGGCCGGGAAGATGGAACTGCGGCTGGAGTCGTTCTCCCTGCGCGACGTCGCCGGGGAGGTCCTCGGCCTCTTCCGCCAGGAGATCGAGCGGAAGGCCCTCGCCCTCGCCTCCCGCCTCGACGTCGGCGACGTCGTCCTCGACCCGAAGATGATCCGCCAGATCCTCAACAACCTCCTCTCGAACGCCGTCAAGTTCACCCCCAACGGAGGCCGGATCGACCTCGCGCTCGCCCCCGTGCAGGACGGGGCCGACTGGATCGCGATCGTCGTCCGGGATTCGGGCATCGGAATCAAGCCGGAGGACTTCGAGCTCCTCTTCGGGGAATTCCAGCAGCTTGATTCCGGCGCCTCCCGGCGGTATCAAGGGAGCGGCCTCGGCCTCGCCCTGACCCGGAAACTCGTCCTCCTCCACGGCGGCGAGATTCGGGTGGAGAGCGTCTTTTCCGAGGGCAGCACCTTCACCGTCCTCCTCCCCCGCCGAGCCCTCCCCACCCCCTCTTCATGAGCGCCCACATCCTCGTCGTCGAAGACAACGACATGAACTTCAAGCTGGCCCAGCGCCTCCTCGAAATCGAGGGCTACCGCGTCAGCCACGCCGTCGATGCGGAAAATGCCCTCGTCCAGGTCCATGCCGACCCGCCCGACCTCATCGTCCTGGACATCCAGCTCCCGGAGATGGACGGCTTCGCCCTGGCGGAGCTCCTGGGCCAGGACGAGGCCACGCGCCACATCCCCCTCATGGCCCTCTCCGCCCACGCCATGCAGGAGGACCTCCAGCGCGCGAAGGAGATGGGCATCGCCGGCTACATGACGAAGCCGATCGACACGCGGAAGTTCCCCAGCCTGGTCATCGAGTGCCTCAACCGCGGGAAGATCAAGAAAGGGACGCCGTGATCATCCTCCTCATCGACGACGAGGAGCGCGACTGCAAGCTGGCCTCCCGCATCCTCACCCACGAGGGCCACTCCATCCTGGAGGCCCGCAGCGCCGAGGAGGCCCTCTTTCTCCTCGACCGGGCGCAGCCGGGCTTCCGTCCCGAGGTCATCCTCACCGACCTCGTCCTGCCCGACATGGACGGCCTCGCCCTCACCCGCCGCCTGAAGGCCGACGCCGAGAAGCCCACGACCGGCC
>CAISZB010000421.1 GCA_903889845.1 uncultured Verrucomicrobium sp.
GCGATCTGGTTCGCGACGTGCTCGGTCAGGAGGCGGATGCGGGACGGGGAAGACACGCTTTGAAATTTGGGGAAGTACGCGTACCTTGGCGATATGAAAGTACGGATCGTGGCGGGGTTGGTGGCGGTTTTCCTGGGTGTTTTCGCTTCCGCGACGGCGCGGGCCGCCGACGATGCCGACGCTTTTCGGCAGGAAGCGCTGGCGCAGCTCAACGCCTTCCGGGCCGAGCAGGGGCGCGGGCCGGTGACGCTCGACCCCGCCCTCGACGGCATCGCCTCCGAGTGGGCGGCGAAGCTGGCCCGGGAGGGGGAACTGGAGCACCGGAGCCGGGGTAATTTGAAAAGCCTTCTCGACGCCCACGGTTGGAGGGCGATGAACGAGAACCTCTACATGAGCAGCACGCCCTCCTCCTCCCCCGGCGAGGTGATCGCGGCCTGGAAGGGCAGCAGCGGCCACCGGCGCAACCTGCTGCAGGAGGACATCACGCGGATCGGCCTGGGCGCAGCTTCGGGGCCGTCCGGGTTCTTCGTCGTCTTCAACGGGGCGGGATGATGCTTTCCGGCACCCCCTCCCCGCCGCCGGGGAGGGGCGGCGGGGAGGACGGCGCTTAGAGCCTATCCGAATAACCCGGTAGGCCGCGTTACACCGCTTTTGGCTGGATGGCGCGACGCCGATCCGAGAGCATCCCTTAATGGGCTGCCGCAGGATCGGCAACAAAGCCAGGCGGCCAAAAGCGGCGTAACCCTCCGGGCGGGAAGGCTTTTTGCCTCCCCCGTTGTTGCTCGCTCCTTACGTATCTTTCCGTTGATACGCGCGTCGCTCGCGCCTAGGTGGAGGCAAAAATCCTTCTCCGCGCGGCCTACCGGGTTATTCGGATAGGCTCTTAACGGAAACCGCCGCTGGCGATGATCTGTTCGCCGGTGAGCCAGCCGGAGTCGTCCGAGGCGAGGAACGCGGCGACGGTGGCGATGTCCTTCGGACGCCCGGTGCGGCCCAGCGGCGTCTGGGCGACGATGCCTTTCTCGAAGTCGGAGCCGACGAAGCCGGCCGTGGTCGTCCCTTCGGTCTCGACGATCCCGGGGTTGATCGAGTTGACACGGATGCCCTTCGGTCCCAGTTCCTTGGCCAGCACTCCGGTGATGGCGTCGATGGCCCCCTTCGTGCCGGAGTAGACGGCGCTGCCGGGCGGGGTGATGCGGCTGACGACGGAGCTGATGTTGATGACGCTGCCGCCCGCGCCGAGGTGCTTCGCGGCGGCCTGGGTCACGAGGAGGACGCCGAGGACATTGATGTTGAAGGTCCGGTGGAAGTGTTCCTCCGTGATCGCCTCCAGGGGGACGAAGTCGTAGACGCCGGAGTTGTTCACGACGATGTCGAGGCGGCCGTAGGTCTTCACGGCGGCATCGACGAGGCCCTGGGCTTCGGCGGTCTTCGAGACGTCCCCGCCGACGGCGAGGGCCTTCCCTCCGGACGCGACGATCTCCGCGACGACGGCCTCGGCCCCGGCGCGGCTGGAGGCGTAGTTGACGACGACGGAGGCGCCCTCCGCGGCGAGGGTGCGGGCGATGGCGGCGCCGATGCCCTTCGAGGCTCCGGTGACGAGGGCGACTTTGCCTGTGAGTTTGCTCATGATGATTCTCCTTGGGTTGGGATGAGGTTGATTTTCTGGAATAACTTTCGTTGTTCTGAACTTACGAACTATTGAACTACTTGTCAAGCGCGTGTATCTTTTTGGGCGTGAGGCCCCTTTTTCATCCCCCGGTCGAAGCGGTGACGGTCGAAGCGATCCTTCATGCGCTGGCCGATCCCGTCCGCGTCGCGATCTACGGGAAGATCGTCGCCTCCACCTGCTCGCTGAAGTGCTCGACGTTCCTGACCGTGACCGAGAGGGACATCCCCAAGTCGAGCCTCTCCCAGCACCTGAAGGTGCTGCGGGAGGCGGGGCTGATCCGGGGGGAGCGGCGGGGGAACGAGATGTACAACACGCCGCGCTGCGCCGAGATCGACAAGCGCTTCCCCGGGCTGATCGAGGCGATCATCCGCGCCCACGTGACGCAGATGGGCGGCGTGCCGCCGCCGTCCAC
>CAISZB010000422.1 GCA_903889845.1 uncultured Verrucomicrobium sp.
CGCCGCGACGACCTCCGGGGTATCGAGGACCTTCTTATTGACCTGGCAGGGCAGGCACCAGGCAGCGGTGAAATCGATGAAGACCGGCTGCCCCGAAGCCCGCAGCGCCTCGAACCGGGCCTCCGAATAGGGAAGCCAATGATCCTGGGCCCGGGCTTCGGCCTGCGGGGCGGGCCGCCCGCGATAGAGCAACGCCGCCGAGACCGCCGCCCCCGCCAGGAGAAGCGCCAGCGTCTGCACGACGAGGCGGGAAACCGGACTCTTTCCCCGCCACTGGCCCAGGCCAAAGAGCGCCGCCGCGCACAGCAACGCGCCGAGGGCCGACAGGAGGACCCAAACCCCGGTCCGCCCCGTCTCCACCCCATAGACCCAGACCAGCCAACCGACCGTCGCCCCCATCGGCACGGCCAGGACGCGCCGGAACCAGACCATCCACCGGCCCGACTTCGGGACAAAGCAAAGCCACGCCGGATTCGCCGACAGGACTAGGTAAGGCAGCGCCAGTCCCAGCCCGAGGACCGCAAAGATCGAGAGCGCCACAACCGTCGGCTGCGCAAAGGCGACGGCGAGGGCCGTCCCCATGAAGGGAGCCGTGCACGGCGTCGCGACGATGACGGCCAGGAGGCCGCCGAGGAACGGGGCCAGGGCGCTTTTCTTCTTCCCCTCCAGGACCGCACACCCCTGCGAGGCGATCCCCTCCCCGATTTCAAACAGGCCGAGGAGATTGAGCGTGATCCCGAAAAAGAGCGCCGCAATGAAGGCGACGAACGGCGGCGACTGAAGCTGGAACCCCCATCCGAACCGCCCGCCCGCCGCCCGCAGCGCGAGGAGCAACCCCGCCAGCGCGAGGAACGAAAGCAGCACCCCCGCCGTGTAGAGAAGCCCGTGGCGCAGGCTCTCCTTCCGCGGTACCGAGACCAGGGCCAACACCTTCAGCGAGAGAACCGGCAGGACGCACGGCATGAGGTTCAGCAGCAACCCACCGAGAAACGCGAGGCCGAGGGCAGCGAAGGGAAAGGAAGCGGGAGCAGGAGGTGCGGGCGCTTCGAGCGGAGGGAGGACCTTCGCATGGATTTCCCAGCCCACCCCCTCCTCAACTGCCAGAAGGAGCCCGTCCACCGCCTCGGGCAAGGACTCCTTGGCGAGCGGGGATTTCTTTATCTCCAAGTCGATCCCCGAGCCGGAGCGGATGGCGAACTGCCTTTCCCCATTGGCCACAATATCGCTTTGATAAGGAAGGAAGCGGAGTGGACCGGTCTGGGAAACACCCACCGGGGAGGCAAGCGAGAGGTGAAGGAATCCCCTCTCCTCGCGCAAGGTCGCCTCACGGTTCGCGTCGGGATCGGGAAACGCCTCCCGGCGAAGCGCGGCAGACATCCGGGGGCTGGGGCCGGACACCGTCAACTCGGCCTTGCCCGGAACGCAATTCTCCAAACTGCAGGCAAGCCATGAGACCGTGGCCGAAACCTGCGCGGGATCGAGCCGCGCCTTGGTCCCCCGGAGGTGGCTCCAAAAGGGCGGTAAGGACGACGCTCCCCTCGTAGCCGTAATCGACGATACTGCCCGAGGTGAAAATTTTCGGGAGAGGCCACAGGATCTCCCTTGCCTTCCAGCCGGGCGGCAGGTGCCAATCGACCCGGATGGGACGTCCCGCATCGCCGGGATTGCGCCAGTAGAGATGCCACCCCGGGAGCATGTCGAACCCCACGAAAGCCATGACATTCCCCGTCTTCGATTGCGGCAAGATTTGCGGCAAAAAGAGCGAAGGCTGGATGCGGTCCGAAACCTCGGCCTGGAGTGAAAGGGCGAGACCCAGGACCAGAGCACAGGCAAGGAGCAGTCGATGCACCCGGCTACTTTACCTCATCCCAAGCCGAATCAAAGCGCACAAAAAAGGGCGGAATCCTTTCGGATTCCGCCCTTTTCTGCATCCCCCGCAAAACGCGACCTCGCGTCGGCGGGGGGAGCGCGAGGGGGGGACCAGGGGCCCCCCATCGCTGCGAGCTACAGCGAAGCAACAAAGTCGGCGATCCGCTTCAACCCCTTCTCGATGTTCTCCCGGCTC
>CAISZB010000423.1 GCA_903889845.1 uncultured Verrucomicrobium sp.
GATGGGGGAGAGACTGGGCGGGAAGAGGAACCGATTCCATGGGGTCAATACCCCATAAGGAGGGCGCCGGGACGGTTGCGCCCGCGTTGAGAGGGTAGGGGTACGCCCCATACCCGGGAGCCCGGGGGAGCCGTAACCTCGGCCCACGTTGCCGCGGCACGGGCACTGCCGCCCGCGCGGCGGCGACGAACAGAAACGAAACACAAAAAAACAGATATGAACAAACTCGAAGCCAAGGGCGACTGGAACATTATCAAGGGCAAGCTCAAGCAGAAGTGGGCGAAGCTGACGGATGACGATCTGAAGTGCGCCGAAGGCAAGCACGATGAACTGATCGGCCGCATCGAAAAGCGCACCGGCGAAAAGCGCGAGGCGATCGAAAAGGCGATCAAGGAATTCTCCTCCGGCTCCTGCTGCAAGTAGCCGGGCTATCCGTGGCTGCTGCGGCGCGGCTAAGAGCCTATCCGGCACCGGAGCAGCCACCTCCTCCCCGATCGGGGCCATTTTGTCCATGGGGTGAACACCCCATGGCGGGAGGATGCCGGGTCTTCCAATCTGTCTCGATGAACCCCATCCGCCGCCGACGACAAAGATGACTTCTTCCAGCGCATGACTCTCATTCCCGAAATCAAGAAGATCGCCTTCCTGGGCGATTACTTTCCCCGCAAGTGCGGCATCGCCACCTTCACCCGCGATCTGTGCGGCGCGGTGGCGGGGGAATATCCGGGGATCGACTGCTTCGTCGCCCCGGTCAGCGACCGGCCCGAGGGCTACGACTACGGTCCCGAGGTGCGGTTCGAGTTCTCCGAGAATGACCTCGACTCCTACACCCGCACGGCGGAATACCTCAACTTCAGCGCCGCCGACATCGTCTGCCTCCAGCACGAGTACGGCATCTTCGGCGGCCCGGCGGGGAGCTTCATCCTCGCCCTCCTGCGCGACCTCCGCATCCCGGTCGTGACGACGCTCCATACGGTGCTGGAAAAACCGGGGATCGAGCAGCGGCGCGTCTTGCAGGAACTGGCCCTCCTCTCCTCGCGCCTCGTCGTGATGAGCGAGCGGGGGCGCCGCATGCTCCGGGAGATCTACGACGTCCCGGAGAAGAAGATCGACCTCATCCCCCACGGGATCCCGAACATGCCGTTCATCGATCCCAATTACCTGAAGGATCAGTTCCAGGTCGAGGGGAGGCAGGTGCTGCTCACCTTCGGCCTCCTCTCCCCGAACAAGGGGATCGAGTATGTCCTCCGGGCCCTGCCCGAGGTGGTGAAGCGTTTTCCGAACCTGATCTACATCGTCCTGGGGGCGACCCATCCGAACCTCGTCCGGGAACACGGCGAAGCCTATCGCCTGGGTCTGGAGCGGTTGGCCGCCGACCTGGGCATCACGCGGAACGTGAGTTTCCACAACCGGTTCGTCGAGCTCGACGAGTTGAAGGATTTCCTCGGCGTCGCCGATCTCTACATCACGCCCTATCTCAATCCGGCGCAGATCACCTCCGGGACGCTGGCCTACGCCTTCGGCAGCGGGAAGGCGGTGATCTCGACTCCTTACTGGCACGCGGAGGAGCTGCTGGCCGAGGGGCGCGGCGTCCTGGTGCCGTTCGGCGACGCGCCCGCGATCGCCCGGGAAATCGTCGCCCTGCTGGGGGACGATACCCGCCGCCACGCCATGCGGAAGGCGGCCTATGTGCTGGGCCGGGAGATGATTTGGGAGCGCGCGGCTCATCTCTACATGGAGTCCTTCGAGCGGGCGCGCAGGCATCCGACCAGCCAGCCGATCCGGCGCATGGGCCTGCGGACGCTGGAAGACAAGCGGCAGGAGTTGAGGCTGGAGCTTCCGGCCTTCCGCCTGGACCACCTCGTCGCCATGTCCGATTCGACGGGGCTCCTCCAGCACGCCATCTATTCCCTGCCCGACTACGCGCACGGCTACTGCACCGACGACAATGCGCGGGCCCTCATCGCCACGGTCTTGCTGGAGGAGCTGGAACTCGACCTGCCCGACTTGAGGCGGTTGACGGGCACCTACGCCAGCTTCATGCAGTATGCCTTCGATCCCGGGACGAAGCGATTCCGCAACTTCATGAGCTACGAGCGCCGCTGGCTGGAGGCGGCGGGATCGGAGGACAGCCAGGGGCGCGCCCTGTGGGCGTTGGGAACGTGCGTCGGGCGGTCGAAGCGGAGCGACCTGCAATCGTGGGCCTCGCAGTTGTTCGAGCAGGCTCTGCCACGGATCCTCGACACCACCTCGCCCCGGGCCTGGGCCTTCGCCCTCCTCGGGATCCACGAGTATTTCCGGCGCCTGAACGGGGATCGCCTTGCCGCCCAGATCCGGGACGTCCTCACCCAACGGCTGATCGGCTTGTATGAAGCGACGGCGACGGACGATTGGTGCTGGTTCGAGGACACCGTTTCCTACGACAACGCGCGCCTACCGCAGGTGCTGATCCTCGGCGGGCGCTGGGCCGACAATCCGAAGGCCTTTGAAATCGGGTTGAAATCGCTCCGGTGGCTCGTCGGCGTGCAGGCCAGTGCGGCGGGCCACTTCCGTCCGGTCGGCTCCAACGGATTCCACATGCGCGGGGGGGGGCGCGCCCTCTTCGACCAGCAACCGGTCGAGGCCCAGGCCACCATCTCCGCTTGCCTGGAGGCGTACCGCTCGACCAACGATCCGTTCTGGCATCGGGAGGCGCGGATCGCCTTCGAGTGGTTCCTGGGGCGGAACGACCTGGGGCTGTCCCTTGCCGATCCGAAAACGGGGGGGTGCTGCGACGGCCTCCACGTCGACCGCGTCAACCAGAACCGGGGGGCCGAATCGACGCTGGCCTATCTCCTTTCCCTCAGCGAAATGAAGCTGCTGGAGAACGACCTGAAGGCGTTCGAAAAACCGCTTCTGCCCGAATCGGCGCCGATCCCTGTCGCCGCCACCACATCATGAAAGTCACCCGCACCGGGCTTGTCCTGAGGCCGGACAGCACCCGGGTCCTCTTCCGTCCCTTCCGTCCCGGAGGGGATCAGCGGTCCCTGCGGATCATCGCCCGCGTGATGGCGC
>CAISZB010000424.1 GCA_903889845.1 uncultured Verrucomicrobium sp.
CCCTCGGAGATTCGGGGATTCAGCCGAGGCTGCGCCTCGGGAGGAGAATAGCCTCCACTGCGCGCTCTTCTCCTCACACGGGCTCTTAGCTGGGACTGCCTGCGCGATAGCGCAATCCACCCAAAGGGGAAACCAATTGGCAGGGGCGGGAGCCAACCTGAGGGGGCACCCCTCAGAAGCCTACAACGCGCGGTGGGCATCGAGCTGTACAGGCAAGCGTAGCGATTCTCCCCGGTCCCGAAGGGCCGATAGGCCTCCTCCCCCCCTCAAAACGCCCTCCCATAGAACCGCAACGCATCGACCCTCGGCGTCAATTCCCGCAAAGGATAGACCCCCTTCCTGAAACCCGCGCCCGGATCGAGGATGAGGTAATCGAATCCCCGCTTCCCGACAACAACGACGAAGTGGGTCGTCCCTCCGCGCGTCCGCAGGCGGACGATCGAGGGTGTCCCCCGCCACAGGTTCCGGTCGAGGAGGTAGGCCGAGGGCGGCCCCTCGTACACTTTCTGGACCCGCCCCGGATGCAGCTCGGGCGGCCCCTCCCACTCCAGCCAGCCCTCCGGCGTGTAGCCGCCGCTCTCCGTCAGGAAGAGGTTGAGGAAATGGGGATCGACCCCGATCCCGTAATAGCCCATCACCATCGCCGCAGCGGTCAACGCACACCCCTCGTTGCCCAGGCGCCCCGGCGTCGGCCCCAGGAAGTCGTCCCCCCAGCGGGGATCGTTCTGCGCATAGGCGGGGACGGCAAGGAGGACCTCCCTCGGGAACCAAAGCCCCCCGGAAGAGGCCGTCGGCCCGGTGCGCTTCCAAAAATAGACGAAGAGGCCTCCCCACAGGACCAAGAGGAGCGCCGCTCCCAGCAGCGCCGACGCCAGGTGCCAGGGCCGGGGCAGCTTCATCGCCTCTCCCGCAAAATCAGCGGATCAGCCCCCAGCGCGGCCCCAGCGGCCAGTAGACGAAGAAGCCCGTCCCCACGACGTTCTCCCGCGGCACGGAGCCCCAGAAGCGGCTGTCGAGGCTGTTGTAGCTGTTGTCCCCCATCGCCCAGAACGTGTCGGGGGCGACGAGGTAGGTCTCGCTCGGGTCGCGCAGGAAACTCTGCCCGCGCAGGACGCCGTACCCCCGGTAGCCGTCCTTCGCCGCATCGACGCGGCGGATGCCGAAGGGAATCGCCGCTCCCTCCGTCGCGCCGTTGATCTCCAGGAACGGCGGGACGACGCGGAGCGTGTCGCCGGGAACGCCGACGCACCGCTTGATGTAGAACTCCGAGGTGTAGACGCCGCGCCGGACCAGATCGTCCTCGATCCCGGTGATCCCGTTCGTCCGGAAGACGAAGACGTCGCCCCGGTGCGGCAGGCGGAAGTTGTAGGAAAACTTGTCGACGAAGACCTGATCCCCGGCCTGGCTGCGGTAGCTGAGGACCGGCTCGCCCGCCGCGAAGCTCTGCCCCTCCCGGAGGCCCAGCTTGCTGACGACCGCGTCGCGCCCGATCCAGACGCGCCGCGTCTCCCCGGTGTTGAAGGCGATCTCGGTGAATTCGAACCACGGCGTGAAGCTCCCGCCCGTGATCGCCGTCACCGTCACCGGATGGTCGAGCCGGAGCAGGCCCCGGGCCTCTCCCGTGGCGAAGCGCCCGCCGATGCGGGGAATCGAAAAGGAGGGGGCCCCCTCCGCCGCCTCGACCCGCTCCGTCTGGATGCCGAAGAGCGTCGGCTTCATCGAATCGGTCGGGATCTTGAACGGCTGGAGGAAGAAGGCGCGGAGGGCCAGCGCCGCCGCGATCGCGACGAAGGCGACCTCGACGTTCTCCCGCAGCCAGTCGTTCGGGCGGATCGGGAAAAACTTCTCCGCCAGCTGGTCGCCCCGCTCCAAGAGGGGGGCGTAGAGCGCCGTCTCCCGCTGCTTCAACGCCGTGGAAAGATCCTCCTCGTAGGCCAGGACCTCCTTCAGCCCTGCTTCGGGGAGGAGGTCGGCATTGTAGACCCGCTGCTTGCGGATCGCCTTGAGGTAATCGGAGGCCCGTTCGCGGAGCTGGTAGGCGGCCCAAAAGCCGAGCTTCCCTCCCTTGCCTGGGGCGGCGG
>CAISZB010000425.1 GCA_903889845.1 uncultured Verrucomicrobium sp.
AGTTCCTTGAGATAAGAGGGATCGGTGAGCGATTTGGAGGTCGCGTAGTAGGAAACGTAAGCACTCCCGGCCAACTCGTCTCGGACCGTCGCCTCGTATCCCTTGACGATCGAATCCCCGATGAGCAGGACTCTCGGTTTGTCTTGGCTATTGGCATTGTACCAGTAGACCGTCGTCCACTCCGTCCCTTCCCTCGCGAAGGCTCCGCCCGCCCAAGTCAGCATCAGCAAGACACTCAAACCCAGCTTCCAGTCGATCGTCGGTTTTATCATCGTCTTTGCTTATCTCAATTTTAATCAAGTCCTCCACACGAGTCCCAAAGGAGTGGGAGGTTGGTACAAACAACAACAATAGCCGTTTACATTTTATTTTCAATACATTGTAATTAGTATTATTATAATGAATAGTCCATAGAAGGCCGCCCCCCGCTGCAAACGATGCGAGGGAGGCCGCTTTGCGGCGAGAAAGGGGGGGGTGTCTCTATCGCGACGGCATTCGAACCTCGTTTCTTCGCCATGTATGAACGAGGGATTCGAAAAACCCGGGGTCAACCAAAAATAGGAATCAGGTGGCGGGCGAAAAGATTGTGGGTGACGTTGCGGGCGATGATGGCCCGGTTCTCCTTCAAGGCGTCGGTGTAGCGGGCCCCCATGGCCGCCGCCACTTTGAAGGAAACGTGGATGAGCTGCCGGAAGTGGCGATTGTAGGCGGGGTTGTTTTGATCGTGCCGCAGCGCGGCGACATAACAGGCCGAATCCCAGCCGTTGACGGTTTCGACGGAGGGCAATTCCCCTGGATCGATATCGACGACGGGGGCATAGGGTTTCACCAGCTCCTCAAACTTGCCCGAGGCCACGGCGTAGACCTCCTTGGCGATCCGGAGCCCCTCCCCGTCCGACTCGGCCAGGCCGATGACTTCCTCAAGCCATGTCGTTCCCGCCGTCTTCACGTGGACGCCCGCGTCGTGCTTCTTCAGGAGGCGGTTGATCATCGGATAGAGGGAGAACTTGTCGCTTCCCGAATGGACGCTGAGCCTCAGCGTGTCAGGAAGGTTGAACTCCCGGACGGCAAAGCGGACGACGGCAAGGTCCTCGTCGAATTCCCTCGCGAATTTCACCAGGTCTCCGACGTAGTCGACCCCCTTATTGAAGCGGCCGGTGAACTTCGGCGCAATGGTCTGCACCGGGACCCCTTCCCGGGCGAGCATGAAGAGGATGAGCAGCAATTCCGCCGGAGTCTGAGGTGTATCGGTCTCATCGACCGAGACTTCGGCGATAAAATCGCCGCCCTTCTTTTCCAGGATGCGGCGATAGATCCGCCCAGCCTCCTGCATTGCCCAGAGGAATTTCTCGGCCGTCACGCGGACCGTCCGCAGGTCGAGGACCAGCGGGGCGGCGAACCCATCGATAGGAAGGGAACCCATATACTTCCCCGCCGCCTCGACGAAGGCGGTGATGGAGGCGGGCTCGGCCGCCTTCCCCGTATAATCGGCGACATCGATGGTGTAGAAATCCGAGGCTTCGACGAAACGATCGACCGTGCCCAGGTTGATGTGGTCGGCATCGACATGGTAGGGGCCATCCCATTTCAACGCGGCCACCGCGGCGTCGGCCTCGCGACGCAGGTCGAGCGGCTCCGATCCGATGAGGGCGTGTTCCCGATTCGACTTGTTCCAGACCGGCGTGACAGCCAGCCCCATTGCCCGGGCCTGAACGATCGCGCCGAGTTGAGCCTCACCCTGATGGGCGAAGCGGTCCCCCATGCCGAGAGAGTATTTGGAAAGGTGTTTCATGGCAGAGTGACGAGGGAGTTGATGCAAATGGGGAGGCCGGTCTCAAAGGCCTTGTTGGCGGCAATGCCGGTCAGGATGGAGCGGGCTCCGTCGAGGTGCCCGGCGCGGAGGCCGAAGGGATCGGCCTTCTTCTCCGCAGCGAAAAGGTCGTCGAGCAGGAGGAGGTCTCCCCCGCCGTGCCCTCCTTCCGCCTTGGGAATGGCGACTTCGCGGGGCTTCTCCCACTGCGGAAAGACCGTTATCTTTTGGCTGTGCGCCGCCGAGGCCCCGATCGCGCCGCTCCCGGCGCTGATGTAGGATTTCTCCAGCTCGTCCAGCTCGATCCGCCCCTTCGTCCCGTTGAAGGCGATTCGATAGCCCTCCCACGGGGAATAGGCCGTGAGCGAATAAGAGAGCTGCGCTCCGCTCCGATAGCGGACGACCAGGTTCATCGTGTCCTCGATATTGATCCCGTCGCCGAAGACGTTCTGATCGCGCAGATAGGCATCCTCCTTCTCGGCGTCGAGGTAGAGACCCTTGAGGTTGGGGTCGCCCGAAAGGTCGAGAGCGAAGGGATCGCCCTTCGCCTCGGGCGAGGTGCCGCGCACGTAGCGATGCGTCTCTCCCCGAGCCTCGGCGTTGATCCTGCCGTAGAAACCGAGATTGCCGAAGCCGAAGACCGTTTCCGGAGAGCTGCCGAGCCACCAGTTCACCAGGTCGAAGTGGTGAGTCGACTTGTGGACCATCAGCCCGCCGGAGTTCTTCTTGTCCCGATGCCAGCGGCGGAAGTAATCGGCCCCGTGGCAGGTGTCGAGGAGCCACTCGAAGTGGACCGACTTCACCTCGCCGATCGTTCCCGCCTGGAGCAACTCCTTAACCTTCGTCCGGGCCGGGGCGTAGCGGTAGTTGAAGGTAACGCGCAGGGAGCGCCCCGTCCGCTCGACAGCGGCAAGGATCGCGCGACACTTCTCCGCGTCGGTCGTCATCGGCTTCTCGGTGATGACGTCGCAGCCCAGCTCCATGGCACGGATGATGTAATCGTGATGGGTCCGGTCGATGGTGGTGACGATCACCGTGTCGATCTTCTCCTTCTTCACCATCGCTTCGAAATCGGCGGCGGCGTAAGCCGGGACCTCCTCGGCCCCGAAGTCGGCCCGGAAAAGGTTGTTGTAATAGGCCATCCGGCGCGGATTGACGTCGCACAGGGCGGCGAGGACGGCGCTTTCCCGATAGGTGGTAAGCAGGGCCTGGCTGAACATCAGGGAACGGGAACCCGTGCCGACCAGGGCGTAGCGCTTCCGGGACGGGGCGGCGGACGATTTCTTCATGATTCGATCCTAAGACAAAAAGACC
>CAISZB010000426.1 GCA_903889845.1 uncultured Verrucomicrobium sp.
CCCTCCTCGACACCGACCTGGAGGACGTGATCGCGGTCGACGTGCTCCATGTCGGGAAGAACGCGAATGGCCTCCTCTCCGTCCAGGCGAATGTCCGGGACCGGACCGACAAGGACGTGGTGATCCAGGTGCAGACCCTCTTCTACGACGACCTCGGCACCCTCCTCTACTCCCAGCCGGGGAACGAGACGCCGTGGACGACGCTGACGCTGACGACGAACGGCACGGTCCCCTACCAGGCCCAGGCGCTGAGCAATGAGGCCAAGCGGTTCACCATCCACGTCCGTCGTCCCCTTCGCTAGGCTTTCGGCCTCCGTCTGGCGGGAACGGGAAGCGCGGCACCGCCTCCGGCTGGAGCCGTGGACCGGTCCCCACCTGGCCCGGCGGCGGGCGGGGCAACGGCACCCGGTCTACGATTTCCTCTTCGAGTATTATTCGTATCCCGTCGCGAAGCTTCTCCGGTGGAGTCCCGGCTTCGGCGTGATTTTGGAAGAGGGGGATGACGCACTCGATCCCGCCGCCTTCCCCGCCAAACGCGTCGAGGCCCTCGGGTGGACCCTGGCCCTGCTGAAGGCGACCGAGGGGCGCGCGGCGAACCACGGGTGCTTCGGCCTCCACGAGTGGGCGATGGTCTACCGGATGGGCGAGGCCGATGTCCGCCACGGGGCGGTGCCGCTCCGGTTCCCGCTCCCGGAGATCGCCCGGATCGTCGAGGCGCAGGCGATCGGATGCAGCCATTACGACGCCTTCCGTTTTTTCACCCCGGAAGCCCGCCCGCTGAACCGGCTCCAGCCGACCCGGGAGAACCGTCTGGAACTGGAGCAGCCGGGATGCCTCCACGCGAACATGGACCTCTACAAGTGGGCCTACAAATTCGCCCCCTGGACGAGCGGGGAACTCATGGCCGAGGCCTTCGAGCTGGCCGCCGCGATCCGGGAAGTCGATATGCGGGCGAGTCCCTACGATCTCTCCGGGGCCGGGTTCCCGGCGATCCCGATCGAGACGCCGGAAGGGCGGGCCGAATACGAAGCCCTGCAACGCGGCTTCGCCGAACGCGCCCGCCCGATCCGGAGGCGGCTGATCGAAGAATTGGAGTCGCTCTACGCCGCGGTTGCCGCGGTGACGAACAAAAAGCCCGACTGACGCCGGAGGTGGCGGCCCCGGCTCAGGTTGATCTTTGCCGGGCGGAGGTGGTGGAGGAGGCCCCGGGCGGCCTCGACGTCGTCGAAGGAGAGATCGGCGACGCCCCGTTCCTTCAGCCAGAGGTGGAGGAGGCGGCGCTGGAGGGGGAGGGGAAGGACGGAGGCTTCCGGGACCGGGAGCCGCTCCGCATGGGCCAGCGGATCGAGCAGGGTGTCGATCCAGAGCTGGGTGTCGCGCTGGATCGTCGCGGCGCGGAGGAGGCGGGGGCCGAGGGCTTTTCCCAGGCCGGTTTCGGTTTCCAAGAGTGGCAGGAGGCGGTGCCGGACGGTGTTCCGGAAATGGCCGGGATCGTCATTCGTCGCGTCCTCCCGCCAGTCCAGTTTCCGCTCGGCGGCCCGGGCGGCGATCTCCCGCCGCCAAAGGCCGAGCCACGGACGAAGGAGCCGCAGGCCGTCGCGGCGTGCCTCCTCCGTCATGCCGCCCCAGCCGGTGCCGCTGCCGCGAAAGAGCTGGAGGAGGAAGGTTTCCACCTGGTCGTCGGCATGGTGGGCTAGGAGGAGGTTGGGAATCCGGAGCCGCCGGGCCTCCCGGGCGAAGAAGGCGTAGCGGGCGGCACGGGCGGCGGTCTCCGTTTTCGGCGTTCCCGGCGGGGCCTTGCCGACGAGGACGCGGAGGCCCGCCTTTTTCCCCAGGGCGCGGACGAAGCGGGCATCGGCGGCGCTCTCCTTCCGCCAACCGTGGTCGAAGTGGAGAAGGACGGGCCGTTTCCCCGCCTCCATGAGGGCGTCGAGGAGGGTGACGGAATCGATGCCCCCGGAGAGGCCGAGGAGAAGCCGCTCCGGCAAGGGGCACAGGGGATCGAGGAAGCGGTTCATCCGGGAACGGACTGTGCCAGCATGCCTGTGCTACTGCCAAGTTCCCCTTGCAACCCCATGCGATCGGGCGTTAAGGCTTAACCGGTTTCCCCTTCGCCTCGTCAACACTGGCGGCGAGGCGGACGTTGGTGAACTCGACCTTCGCCAGGGCCATGTCCTTCTGGAAGGCGGGGCTGGCGAGGAGGAGCTTTGCGAGATAGTGGCCGAGCTTCCGTCCGGCCTTGATGTCGGAGGGGAAGTGGACTCCGGCGATGGCCCGGTCGTCGCCGATCTGGTTGCCGCGGGCCAGGAGGGGCTTGCGGAGGTCGGGGGCCAGCTCGGAGAGGATGAGGCTCCAGAGGACGCCGCGGAGGGCGTGGCCGCTGGGGTAGGAAGGGCTTTTCTGCAGTTCGACGCAGGGCTGGAGGCGGGGATCGACGAGCGGGGGGCGGGGGCGGTCGTAGTAGGTTTTCACCAGGTCTTCGGCGATCTTCGAGTCGCCCGCCGCCTTCTTCAGTAGGGCGGCGGTGAGGGGGAGCTTCGCGCTGTCGAACCACGGCCCGATGACCGTGGAGAAGGCCTCGGGCTTCAGATCGACCTCGGAGATGACGCGGGCGATCTGATCGGGCGTCCGGCTTCCCTGGAGCTTGAGGAGATGCTCGATTTCCAACTTGGTCGCGAGGGAATCGCCTGCGGAACACGGCCCGATAAGGGTCTTCAGGGCGGTGAGGTCGAGGGAGGCGGGCTTCAGGTAGACCGGCTTGGACTTTTCCGCCGGGGGTGTGACCGGGGCCATCGCGCCGGAAGCTGTGGGCGCTGCAGGAGGAGGAGTCGCCGCCGGGGTCTGCGCCAGGACGGGCGAGACGAGGAGGGAAAGGGCGAGGAGGAGGAGGGCGGGAAGGACTTTCATTAGGGGGACGATTTTGGCCGATTCGGGGCCGGGATCAACCCTTGAAAAGGGCGTTGCCCAATTGTTACTTGGCCGCTTCCGGATCGGTCTGCGGCTGAAGATGTTGCAGGGAGCCGAGAAGGAGGAAACCGGAAACGAAAAAGACGAGGGTCCCCAGGAGGGCGATCCGCTGGCTGCCCGTGGCCGAGGAGACGAGGCCGTAGAGGAAGGGGCCGACGGCGGCGGAGAGCTTCGAGAAAAGGCCCCAGAAGCCGAAGTACTCCGCCCGGCGGTCGGGCGGGGCGAGGTGGGCGACGACGGCGCGGCCCGCCGATTGGAGGGAGCCGATGGCGAGGCCCGCCAGGTTCCCGACGAGGTAAAATCCGGCGATGCTGTGGCAGAAGAAGGCGCCGAGGACGACGGCGATCCAAAGGACGAGGGTGAGGCGGAGGGTGAGGAGGGAACCCCACTTGTCCTGGACGAAGCCGAAGCCGAAGGCGCCGATGGAGCCGCTGACCTGGAGGACGAGGAAGAGGAAGATGATGCTTTGGCCGGTGAAGCCGATCTCCCGCTCGGCATAGATCGCGGCGAAGGCGACGACGGTGGCCACGCCGGAGGTGTAGAGGAAGAAGGCGCCGAAGAAGGTCCGCAGGAGGCGGTTTCGGGAAATCTCGACGACGGTTTCCCGGACGCTGAGGAAGGCGGAGCGGAAGACGTCCCGCGCGGGCATCAGGCGCCGGGGGCTGCGGTCCCGCAGGAGGACCAGGGCGGGGAGGGCGCAGAGGAGGAAGAAGCCACCGGTGAAGAGGAAGGCGAGGCGGAGGTGGGGGACGTTTTCCAGGGTGAAGCCACCTTTCAGCAGCGGGAGGCAGACGCCGAGGCAGACGAGGCCGCCGACGTAGCCGCAGGCCCAGCCGTAGCCGGAGATGCGGCCGGTCTCGGCCGGTTTCGCCAGTTCCGGGAGGAAGCTGGCGTTGAAGTTCTCTCCAAGGGAGTAGGCGATGTTGGCGAGGACGAAGAGGAGGAAGGCGCTGCGGACGTCGCCGCTGCCGACGAGGGCGAGGCCGAGGGTCCCCGTGACGCAGACGACGGTGGCGGCCAGGAGGAGGCGCCGCTTCGCCGCGTGGAAGTCGGCCCAGGCGCCGAGGAACGGGGAGAGGAAGAAGGCGGTGCCGTGGGAGAGCAGCCCCGCGAGGCCCCACAGCCAGTCGGCCCGGCCCGGGGGCATCCCGGCGCAGACGATCTTCGTGAAGTAGATGCTGAAGACGACGGTGACGATGATGACGGAAAAGGAGGAGATGGCGAAATCGTAGCCGCACCAGGCCGCGATTTCCTTCCGCGTCGGGGGGGTGTCCCGGATGTCAGGCGGCAAGGGCATCGCTCAATTTCCGCAGGAAGGCGTAGGTGTAGAGGCCGGTGTTGTGGCCGTCGCCCCAGGTGAGCTGGAGGGAATAGCCGCCGACGACCTGCCATCCCTTCAGGACGAAGCTCTCCGCTTTGTAGAAGACGTTGGGACGGACGACGCGGCCCAGGACGTCAGGCTCCCCGCCGCAGGAGGCGCAGGGGCAGGCG
>CAISZB010000427.1 GCA_903889845.1 uncultured Verrucomicrobium sp.
CTTCCCCTCCAATGTCCCCAACGGGGTGTCACACTATTGGACCGCCACGTGTCTCAGTTTTGGACCGCCCTACGCACTCTAAGCCATTCCCAGCTTCTCCCGCCCGGCGGGGGAGATGCGATTGGGTCCCCACGGCGGGTCCCACACAACGACAACGGTCGCCTCGGCGACGCCGGGGAGGCCCAGGAGCTTCGCCCGCGCGTCGGCGGCGATCGCCGGGCCCATGCCGCAACCGGGGGCGGTGAGGGTCATCTGCGCGGCAATGGAGGCGCCCTTCCCCTCGGTGCCGGGCGTGACGTCGAGGGTATAGACGAGACCGAGGTCGACGATATTGACGGGGATCTCCGGATCGTAGCAATTCTTCAACGCGGCCCAGGCCGCTTCCTTCAGGTCGGCCGGGGTTTCGGTGGACGCGGCGTCGGCGGTCGGCGCGGTCTTGCCGAGGGCGTCGGCGTCGCTTCCGGCGATCCGGAAGAGGCCGCCGAGCGACGGGACGGCGACGGTGAAGGTATCGCCCAGGGCCTGGGTGATCGTCACCTCGGTCCCCGCGGGGAGGGGGACCGAATCGCCCCCGGGAATCCGGATGGCGGTGACTTGACGGGAGAGGGAAACGGAGTGGCTCATAGGGGAAAGGCTGGCTTTGGCGTTACGATGCAATTATTGGCGTATTTCTTTAAAATAGCACGAGAATAGGAGCCTGCCTCCCCATGGTAATTTCTCCCAAGGAGGTTAGATTCAGCGGAGTAGAACCCTTCTTGGGAGAAGGGCCTGAAAGGACGCGTCCTTCTCCCCGCGCAGGCAGTCGCGCCCCCTTGTCTCTTACTTCGTCCCCGCCGCCGAATCCGCCCCCCCGCTGACGGAGGTGGTGTCCGTGTTCCGCATGACCTCGATCTGCTGGATGATTTTGCCGAGGCGGGTGCGGAAGTCGCCGAGCCACTTGTTCCAGTTGTCGTTGGCGGCGACGGAGGGGCGGGGGAGGTTGGAGGCGGGGTCGGAGGCCTGCCGGTCGAGGAGGGAGAGGTAGAAGTCGAGCATCTTCGCCCAGGCCGGATTTTCCTTGTTCTTGAGGATAGTCTCCAGGAGCGATTCCTGGTCGATGAGGTGGTCCTTGTATTCGGCCAGGAGCTGGTCGGCACACCGGCGCTGCCAGTAGAGCTGATCGTCCTTCTCCAAGGTGTTGACGAGCCAGATGAACGACTGGAGGGCGGCGCTCTGCTTGTCCTTGTCCTTCGTCTGGCCGTAGAGGGTGACGAGGCGGAGCCACGACTCGGCGGCGAAGGGGTGGAAGGGGGCGATGGAGAGGGCGGTCTCGTACTTCGCGATGGCTTCCGGGGTCTTGTGGAGCTGGAAGGCGATGTCGGCCTGGCGGTAGTTCGAGGTCTGGATCAGTTTTTCCAGGGAGGGGTTCTGTTTCTTGAAGCGCTCGTAGAGCTCGTCGGCGCGGTCCCAGTTGCTGTCGAGGTATTCGGTCTCGGCCAGTTCCCACGTGGCGGCCTGGGAGAGGCGCAGGGAGGAGGAGAAGTCGTCCTTCTCCAGGCTGGAGGCCTTGTTGATGGCGAAGGAGAGGGTCTTGTAGAAGGCCTCGCGGGCGCGGTCGTAGGCGCCGAGCTGCTTGTAGAGTTCCCCGGACTGGAACATGGCCCGGGGGGCGTCGATCTGGTCGGGGAACTCGGAGAGGTAACGGCGGTACCAGACGAGGGCGGCGGTCGGCTCGTCGATCTTCTGGGCGATCTTCGCGCGGAGGAAGACGCCCTCCGCCAGGGCGGGCCGGTCGACGCCGGGGATGCGCAGGTAGCGGTCGATGAGCTGGATGGCGATGGCGTAGTCGTTCCGGTCGGCGCAGCGGCGGGCCTGGGCCAGGATCTCGTTCGGCGTGGCGGCGCCGGGGTTGAAGTCGTTGTCGTCCGCGTGAGCTGGGACGGGAAGGGGAAGGAGCGCCGTGCCCAGGGCAAGCAGGAGGCAGAGGAGGCTGGCGGTACGCATCACCATTGGAGGGAAAAGTAGTACGCCTCTTGCCGGATGTCTACTTTTCTTAGGAATAGAAGGAAGCCAATGGCGCTGCCGCTGTCTCCCTGCCCTGCCATTCCCCCCCTACGCCGCCGCGGAGAAGATATGCCCCGTCCCGGAATGGACCGGCGCGACCTGTCCCAGGGAGTTGTAGGTCGTCGCGCCGACGAGGCTGTCGGCGGAGGGGGCCTGGTCGGTGGCCAGGTTCGAGGAGGCGGGATGGGTGGTGAGGTGGCTCTTGGAAGCGGTCCCGCCCGCGGTGACGGCATCGGCCTGGGCGGTCTGGAGGGCCTGGTTGCTGCTGAGTGAGTCCCGGGTGTCGGCCAGGGAGGTCCGGCTCGACGTCGCGGTCTCGGAGAGGGTGGTGGGGAGCTGGTTGGCTTCCTTCGCCTGCTGGGAGAGGACCGACTCGTTCGCATGAACTCCGGACGCGACGAACGAGGCCTGTGTCCCCAGCGTCCCTGCCGTGACTGCGGAAATCATGAGGGTACGTTCCTCCCGTACCGGGCCGCTGTCAAGGGGCCGGGGGGCCCCCTCCCTCGTTCCGCTCTTTCTCTTCGAGGGTGGCCAGGGTATCCAGGGCGGCCAGTTCCTTTTCGACGACGTTCGTGAAGCAGTCGGGGCAGATGCCGTGGCTGAACTGGGCGTCGGTCCGGGTGGCGATGTAGCGTTCCAGCTGGTGCCAGTAGTTCTTGTCGTCCCGGATCTTCTTGCAGTAGGAGCAGATGGGGAGGAGGCCGTTGAGCTGCTTGATCTCCGCCATCGCGGTCTGGAGCTCCGCGACGCGGAGGGAGAGGGCGTGCTGGAGTTCGGCCATCTCCGCGCCGATCCGGACGCGGGCGAGGAGTTCTCCCCGGTCGAAGGGCTTCGTGACGTAGTCGTTCGCGCCGGAGGCGAGGCCGGCCAGGATGTCCTCGCGGGCGTCCCGGACGGTGACGAGGATCAGGAACCGGGGGGGCAGCTTCTCCCGCTCTTCCCGCACCTTCCGGCAGACGTCGATGCCGGCCAGGCCGGGCATCTCCCAATCGACGAGGGCGACGACGGGGCCGGGGAGGGTGCGGAGGAGGGAGAGGGCTTCCTCGCCGTCCTTCGCCTCGTGGAGGGGGTGTCCTTCGGCGGCGAGGATGGCCTGGAGGAGGCGGCGATTCGGTTCCAGGTCGTCGGCGATCAGGACGGGGATGGGCATGGGGATTAGGAGGCGAGGGCGGCGATCTGTCCGGGGAGGGTGCGCCCGCTGACGGGCTTCGTCAGGATGAGGGAGAAGCCGGCGCCGTCGAGGTCGCCGGGGGGGAAGGAGGCCAGGTA
>CAISZB010000428.1 GCA_903889845.1 uncultured Verrucomicrobium sp.
ACGAGCGGGTCGCCTCCGCCTGTACAGGGAAGCGTAGCGATTCTACCCGGTCCCGAAGGGCATCACCTATAACCTCGCGCCCCCCGATCCAAAGGAGTTTGATCCGTCGAGATCGGGATAAAACAGGCTGGAGCCAAGACATCGATTTCATATGGGCAAAAACAACGTGATCCACTTCCGCTTCCCCTTCCACGATCTCCAATTCAACCGCATCGAGTCGAAGGCCAGATAGACCACCGGCGTCGTATAAAGCGTCAGCGCCTGGCTGAACGCCAGGCCGCCGATGACCGCGATGCCCAGGGGCCGCCGCAGCTCGGAACCCAGCCCGGTGCCGAAGGCGATCGGCACCGCGCCGAGGATCGCCGCCATCGTCGTCATCAGGATCGGGCGGAAGCGGAGGAGGCAGGCGCGGTGGATCGCCTCGCGGGGAGGGATCCCCTCGTCCCGCTCCACGCTGATCGCGAAGTCGACCATCATGATCGCGTTCTTCTTCACGATGCCGATGAGGAGGAGCACCCCGATCATCGCGATGATGCTCAGGTCGGTGTCCGTCAGGAGGAGCGCCAGCACCGCGCCGACCCCGGCGGAGGGGAGCGTGGAGAGGATCGTGACCGGGTGGATCACGTTCTCGTAAAGGACGCCGAGGACGATGTAGATCGTGAGCAGCGCCGCGAGGATCAGCCACGGCTCGTTCTTGAGCGAATCCTGGAAGGCCTTCGCTGTCCCCTGGAAGCTGCCCCGGATCGCGGCGGGAAAGCCGATCGAGGTCTTCGCCGCCTCGACGGCGGCGACGGCGTCCCCCAGGGAGGCCCCCTCCGGGAGGTTGAAGGCGAGGGTCACCGCCGGGAACTGGCCCTGGTGGTTCACCGTGATCGGGGCCGTGTCGATGCCGTAGCGGGCAAAGGCGGAGAGCGGAACCATCGTGCCGCTGTCGGGGGACTTCACGTAGATGTCCCGCAGCGTCTCCGGGCTCTGCCAATACTCGGGGGCGACCTCCATCACCACGTGATACTGGTTGATCCCCGTGTACATCGTCGAGGCCTGGCTCTGGCCGAAGGCCTCGTTGAGCGTCTGGTCGATCAGCTTCGAATTGATGCCGAAGCGCGCGGCGGTGTCCCGGTCGTAGACGAGGGAGACCTGGCGCCCCTGGTTCTGCTGGTCGCTGTTCACGTCGGCCAGGCCCGGCGCCTTCTTCAGCTCGGCGAGCAGCTTCGGCGCCCACGCCGCCAGCTCGTCCAGGTTGTCCCCGACGAGCGTGTACTGGTAGGACCCGTAGCTGGAGCGCCCGCCGATGCGGATGTCCTGGTCGGCGACGAGGAAGAGGGAGCAGCCGGGAATCCCCATCAGCTTCGGCCGCAGCCGCCCGATCACCGCCTGGGCGGAGACCTTCCGCTCCCGCAGGTCCTTCAGGCTGACGAAGCAGGCGGCGCTGTTCCCGCCGCCGCCGCCGGTGAAGCCGACGATCGTCTCCACCGCGGGATCGACCCGGACGATCTCCATCATCTGCCGCAGCCGCACCTGCATCGCCTGGAAGGAAGTCGACTGGTCGGCGATCATGAAGCCCATGATCCTCCCCACGTCCTGCTCCGGGAAGAACCCCTTCGGCACCGAGGCGAAGAGATAGAAGTTGAGGGCGACGGTGGCGGCGAGGACCAGGAGCGTCATCGCCGGACGCCGGAGGACGGCGGTGAGGGTCCGGTCGTAGAACCGGACGAGCCGCTCGAAGATCCCCTCCGACCACCGGTAGAGCCGCCCGTGCCGGCTCTCCCCCTCCGCGCGGAGCAGCCGGGAGCACATCGCGGGCGTCGTGGTGAGGGAGACGACGAGGGAGATCAGCACAGCCGTCGAGAGGGTCACCGCGAATTCCCGGAAGAGCCGCCCCACGATCCCGCCCATCATGAGGATCGGGATGAAGACCGCGATCAGGGAAAGGCTCATCGAGAGGACGGTGAACCCGATTTCCCTTGCCCCGAGGCGGGCCGCCTCCATCGGGGAGAGGCCCCGTTCCAGGTGCCGCTTCACGTTCTCCACCACGACGATCGCGTCGTCGACGACGAACCCCGTGGAGATCGTCAGCGCCATCAGGGAAAGGTTGTCGATGGCGTAGCCGCAAAGGTACATCACGGCGAAGGTCCCGACGATCGAGACCGGCACCGCCACGCCCGGGATCAGCGTCGCCCGCCAGTCCCGCAGGAAGACGAAGACGACCCCGATGACCAGGAGGACCGAGGCGACCAGCGTCCACTCCACGTCGTGGACGGAGGCCCGGATCGTCGTCGTCCGGTCCATGACGGTCGTCACCTCGATCGCCGCCGGGATCGCCGCGCGGAGCTGCGGCAGGATCTCCTTCACCCGGTCGACCGTGTCGATGATGTTCGCGTCGGGCTGTCGGAAGACGATGAGGAGGACCGCCGGCTTGCCGTTGGCGTAGCCCGCGTTGCGGACGTTCTCGACCCCTTCGACGACCCGCCCCACGTCCCGGACCCGGACGGCGGCCCCGTCCTTGTAGGCGACGATCAGCGGCTGGTAGTCGATCGCGTGGAAGAGCTGGTCGTTCCCGTTGAGGACCTCGGACCGCTTCCCGTCGTCGAAGCTCCCCTTCGGGATGTTCGTGTTCGCGTTGGCCAGGGTGGTCTTCACCTGGTCGAGGCCGACGCCGTACTTATTCAGCGCCGTCGGGTTCAGCTCGACGCGGACGGCGGGCAGTGAACTGCCGCCCACCGTCACCTCCCCGACCCCGTCGACCTGCGCGATCTTCTGCGCCAGGATCGAGGAGGCCGCGTCGTAGAGGCGGCCCTTGCCCAGGGTGTCGGAGGTCAGCGCCAGGATGAGGACGGGGGCCTCGGAGGGGTTCGACTTGTGGTAATTCGGGTTGCTCGGGAGGTTCGTCGGGAGGTTCGCCCGCGCCGCGTTGATCGCCGCCATCACGTCGCGGGCCGCCGCGTCGATGTCCCGGGTGAGGTCGAACTGGACCGTGATGCTCGTCGACCCGAGGGTGCTCTGCGAGGTCAGCTCCGTCACCCCGGCGATCTGGCCGATCTGCCGCTCCAGCGGCATCGCGACGGAGGAGGCCATCGTCTCCGGGCTCGCCCCGGGCAGCGAGGCCCCGACGCGGATCGTCGGGAAGGCGACCTGCGGCATCGGGGAGACCGGCAGGAAGTTGAAGGCGACCGCGCCGACCAGCGCCAGCGCGACGGTCAGGAGCGTCGTGGCGACGGGTCGCTTCAGGAACGGATCGGAAACGCTCACGACACGCCCTCCGCCTTGCCTGCCTTACCCGCCTTGCCCCGCCGGGAGGAGGCGAGGCGGTCGAACCACAGGTAGATCACCGGCGTCGTGTAGAGCGTGAGGAGCTGGCTCAGGAGAAGGCCGCCGACGATCGTGAT
>CAISZB010000429.1 GCA_903889845.1 uncultured Verrucomicrobium sp.
CATGATGAAGATGAGGATCGTCATGGAGACCATCAACTCGACCAGCGTGAAGCCGCCCCCTCTCTTTGGAAGATGCATCGCGCTCAACACCCGTTGTTGGCGATCCAGGCGCAGTAGGTCTGCGCCGGATCGGCGTCGTGCAGCCCGGAGACACTGATGCTGACCTGCTGCGCGTTGGTCGTCCCCGCCGTCCCTCCCGGAACCTGGGCGGATTTGAGCGTGATCGTCGCCTTGTACAAGGCCGTGGCGGCGGAGGTCACCGGGTTTCCCTCCTCGTCGTAATAGCGGGGAAATCCCGCGGCGTAGGTCTTCAGCGTGCTGTAATCGACGAACTTCAGTTCCGCACCCAGGCTCTGCACGATGGCTGTCCGGCTCGACATCGCCACCGACTTGTGCAGCCCCGTGAACCCGATCGAGAGCAACCCCACGAGGCTCATGATCCCCACGCTGACCACCCCCATCGCCACCATCACTTCGATCAGGCTGAAGCCTCTGGAGGAAGATTTCATCAGGTATTCCCATTCTGCTGGTTCGCTAAAAAACCTGAAGACGCAATTACACCTAGTACTCACTTTATTTCAAAAAGAGACTTTTTTTGCGCTTTGAAGCGAATCTTGCTGAACACCGCTCATGCGCCGCCCGAGGTCGCCACCTCCACCGTGTCCGAAGGGGCCGTGAGCGGCACGAACATGTCGGACGGCACATCGGTCCGGGGAATCTGCAAGCGGAAAACAAGTTCGCCGTCGGCCCGCGTTTCTCGAATCACGCCAAAATAAAGAACCGAGGCAAAAAGCCCCAGCAGCCCGGGAGCCGAAAACAAGCGTCTCCTCATCGAAATCGCGACACCCCTCCTCCTCCGTCCGCACCGGATCACATTCATTTTCTTCATTTTAATGAGCAAAAAGCACCAAGCGGCAAGCGGGGTCGGAGAACGGTCGCCGGGGACGAATTCCGCCCCGATATTTGCGGCCCTCTTTTCTTTTTTCCGTGCAGCTTCGTGTTTGAATTTACATTACAATAGCAATCATTACAATAACTCTTTATTAATCGCCTCTATGCTGAAGCACCCTGAAATCACCAAACGCCGTTTCACGCGCTTTGCCACCGAACTGAAGGCCCTCCTCTACCCCCTCTCCGTTCCGCTCGAAAAACTGGAAACCTTCGCCGCCCCGGGCCGAATTTCCTACGCCGAAGCCCTCGAAGGCACCTATCGCCCCGCACAGGAAGGGGAGCGGTTCGGCCCCGAATGGGCGACCCACTGGTTTCGGGTCGGCTACGCGATTCCCAAGGACTGGGCCGGCGAGGAAGTCCTCCTCCACTTCGACTCGGCCGCCGAAGGCTGCGTCTGGAAGGACGGCGTCCCCCTTCAGGGCCTGACGAATTTCACCTGGACCCACTTCGACGTCCGCTCCCACTTCACCCTCACCCCGGAAGCCAAGGGAGGCGAGCGCGGCCTCCTGTACATCGAAAGCGCCATCAACGGCTTCATGGGCGTCAGCGACTACATTGAAAACCTCCAGAAAATCTACCTCGGCCAACTGCTCCACGCCCGCCTCGTGACCCGGGACCGGGCCGTCTGGGACCTGCTGTGGGACTTCACGATCCTCAAGGAGATGGCGGAACAACTGCCCGTCGACGGCCTCGACCAGGGTCCCGCCCTGACGGCCGCGAATGAGATCGTCAACGCCGTCACCCTCGGCGACCGCTCCACCTACGCGGCGGGCCGGGCCATCGCGAAGCAATTCTTCGCCGCGAAGAACGGGGACCGCGCCATGCACCTCTCCGCCATCGGCCACGCCCACATCGACACCGCCTGGCTCTGGCCCCTGGCGGAGACGATGCGCAAATGCTACCGCACCTTCTCCTCCGCCGTCCGGATGATGGACCTCTATCCCGAGTACAAGTTCGTCTGCTCCCAGGCACAGCAGCTCGCCTGGATCAAGGACCAGCACCCCGCCCTCTACGCCAAGATCAAGGCCAAGGTGAAAACCGGCCAGTTCGTCCCCGCCGGCGGCACCTGGATCGAACCCGACTGCAACATCCCCTCCGGCGAATCCCTCGTCCGCCAATTCCTCGTCGGCCAACGCTTCTTCAAGGAAGAATTCGGCGCCTACTGCAAGGAATTCTGGAACCCCGACGTCTTCGGCTACAGCGCCTCCCTGCCGCAGATCATGCAGGGGGCGGGCATCCGATATTTCCTCACCCAGAAGCTCTCCCTGAACCAATTCAATCCGCCGACGAGCAGCACCTTCCTCTGGGAGGGCATCGACGGTTCCCGCGTCCTCACCCACTTCCCCCCGACCGACAACTACAACTGCGACGCCAGCCTCACCGAAGTCCTGCGGAACATCACCAACTTCAAGGACAAGGAGCGGGCCAACGAATGCTACCTCCTCTTCGGCTGGGGCGACGGCGGCGGCGGCCCGACCGAAGACATGCTGGAACGACTGCGCCGCATGAAGAACGTCTCCGGCCTGCCGGAGACCACCTTCCGCACCCCGCAGGAATTCTTCAAACGGTGCGCCGACAACCTGAAAGACCCCCTCGTCTGGTCCGGCGAACTCTACTTCGAACTCCATCGCGGCACCTACACCACCCAGGCCGACTGCAAGCGCGATAACCGCCGCAGCGAGGAAGTCCTCCACGACGTCGAATTCCTATCGACCCTCGCCCTCCACCGCGAAGGAACCCCCTATCCCACAGACCAGCTCCTGGGCCTGTGGAAAACCACCCTCCTCAACCAGTTCCACGACATCATCCCCGGTTCCTCCATCCGCGCAGTCTACGAGGATACCGCGAGGGATTACGCCGCAGTCCTCGCCGCCGCCGCCACGCTGCGCGACCGGGCCGTCGCCCGGGTCCTTCCCGCCGGGAAGGGACAGGGCCGGAACCTCGTCGCCCTCAATACGCTGAGCTGGCCGCGCCGGGAAGTCGTCGATCTTCCCGAAGGCAAGGGCCTCGCCCGGATCGCCGCCCCGGCTTACGGCTACGCCGTCCAGGCGCCGGATCGGGAGACCGCCGCACCGGTGACGGCACGCACGGGCAAACAGGACTTCTCCCTCGAAAACAGCCTCGTCCGGGCGAAGTTCGACGGCCAGGGCCGCCTGACCAGCTTCGTCGACAAGCGCGTGGCCGACGGCGGACGCGAGACGATCGCCCCGGGCGCGAAGGGCAACCAGTTCGTCCTCTTCGAGGATCTGCCCCTCCGCTCGGACGCATGGGATGTCGATATCTTCCACCTGGAAAAGCGGCGCAACGTCGGCGAGGTCGAGAAGGGCAGCCTCCGCACCGTCGAAAACGATCCGCTCCGCGCCACCGTTGAGCTGAAGCTGAAACTCAGCCCCCGGGCGACCCTCGTGCAACGCATCTCCCTCTGCGCCGAATCCCCCCGCCTCGACTTCGACACCGTCGTCGAGTGGCGGGAGAGCAACCAGTTCCTGAAGGTCGAATTCCCCCTCGCCCTCCGCAGCGACCACGCCACCTACGAAATCCAGTTCGGCCACATCCGGCGCCCCACGCACTTCAACACGTCGTGGGACTTCGCCCGGTTCGAAGTCAGCGGCCACCGCTGGGCCGACCTCTCGGAACCCGGCTACGGCGTCGCCCTCCTCAACGATTCAAAATACGGCTACGCCTGCCACAGCAACGTCCTGCGCCTTTCCCTCCTCCGCTCGCCGAAACGGCCCGACGAGCAGGCCGACATGGGCACCCACCGCTTCCGCTACGCCCTCTTCCCCCACGAGAACGGCCCGCAGCTCGGCGGCGTCATCCCCGAGGCGGCGGCCTTCAACCAGCCGCTCCGCGTCTTCCCGAGCGCGGCGGAACCGAAGGTCGAAGGATTCTTCACGGTCTCCCACCCCGCCGTCGTCCTCGACACGGTGAAGAAGGCCGAGGACTCCGACGACCTGATCCTCCGCCTCTACGAGTCCCACGGCGCGCACCAGACGGCGACGCTCTCCAGCGCCCTCCCCCTCGCCAAGGCGGCGAAGGTCGACCTCCTCGAAGAGGGACCCGAGGCCGTGAAGGTTTCCGGCAACGCCATCAAACTCGCGCTGCGTCCCTTCGAGCTGATCTCCCTCAAGTTGACTCCCGCGAAGCAGTGAAAACCCCAGCCGAACAAGAGACCCGGCCAGTTCCCCTCGGGGAACCGGCTGAGGGCATGCCCCCGGGAATCTGGAACGCCTACGCGTTCCAGATTTTCAACTCGTTCTCCTTCTCCATCGTGAGCGGCGCCCTCATGATCCTCTACTTCAAGTCCCTGGGAGCCTCCGTGACCATCCTCGGCGTCGCGGCGGCACTGCCCAACATCCTGAACATCCTCCAGATCGCCGCCGCCGGCTTCGTCGCGCAGGCCGGGTACCGGAACTTCGTCCTGCGG
>CAISZB010000430.1 GCA_903889845.1 uncultured Verrucomicrobium sp.
CCCCTCCCCCGACCGCCTCCCCCCGGGGCAGCGCCTCACGGAGGGCTTCCCCGTCCTCGACCTCGGCATCCAGCCCCGGATCGACCTGCCCCGGTGGCGGCTGACGCTCGACGGCCTCGTGGAGAAGCCCGCGACCCTCGATTGGGAGGCCTTCAACGCCCTGCCCCAGGCGGAGGACGTCAGCGACTTCCACTGCGTCACCACCTGGAGCAAATACGATTGCCGCTGGGGCGGCGTCCCCTTCACCACCCTCGTCGACCTCGTCCGGCCCTTGCCGGAGGTCCGCTTTGTTTTCTTTACCTCCTCCGACGGCTATTCTACCAATGTTCCGATGGAACGCCTGCTGGACGACGACGTCCTGATCGCCACCCGCTTCGAGGGGGAGCCCATCTCCCGGGAGCACGGGGGGCCGGCCCGCGTCATCGTCCCGAAGCTCTACGCCTGGAAGGGCGCGAAGTTCGTCAAGGGCATCGAGTTCCTGGCCGACGACCGCCTCGGCTTCTGGGAACTGCGCGGCTACTCGAACACCGCCGACCCGTGGAAGGAAGAGCGCTTTTCCTGACACTCCTCCCTCCTCTCTCATTTTTTTAAATATCCGAACCACCCCATGAAACGCCTCCTTCCTCTCCTCGCGCTCTGCGCCGTGCCCGCCGCCCTGCCGCTCCCGGCCTCCGCCCAGACGCTGGCCGCCAACCCGACGCCGACGCCCCCTGCCTCCTCCGCTTCCCCCTCGGCGGGCTCCGCCGCCCCTTCCGCCGCGCCCGATTCCTCCGCCGCCCCCGCGATCCCGGCCCCGACGCCCGACCAGATCGCGAAGTGGCAGCAGGCCCTCAACGCCTTCGCCGGGGAGAAGTACGCCGACGCCCTGGCCATCGTCGAGGACCTCATCAAGGCCCGCCCGCTCGACACGCAGCTCCTCCTCGTCCGCGGGAACATCCTCCTGAAGATGGAAAAGTGGCCCCAGGCCGTCGATCAGTTCAACGCCATCCTGAAGAACAACCCGAAGGACGCCTCCGCCCGCTACGGCATCGCCGAATGCTCCTACTACCAGCAGAAGTACGCCGACGCCCGCGACCTCTACCAGAAGCTCTCCGCCGACGATCCCCGGAACGACCTCTTCACCTACAAGATCTACCTCACCTACCTCATGGAGGGGAACATGACCGAGGCGAAGAACCGCCTCGATAAATTCGACTTCGCCGGGAACAGCCCCGCCTACTACTTCGCCCAGGCCGCCTGGAACTACAAGCAGGGCAAGACCGCCGACGCCGAGGGCTACATCGCCTCCTCCGTCGGCATCTATCCCCCGATCTCGAACAACCTCTTCGCCGACCCCCTGATGAGCGCGGGCTGGCTGAAGAAGAAGGTGGGCCAGGGAGGCGCCCCGGCGACCCCGGCGGCAGCGCCCACTCCAGCGGCGAAGTAAAAGCCCTCGCCAAGCGGGGGGTTCCTGATACGGTGCCCCTCGTGGCACTCACTCCTCCTCCCGCCTCGCACTCCTACCGGGAGCCGGTGACCACGTTTCCCGTCGTCCTGCCCCCTCCCTTCTCCGGCCTCCGGCTCGACTTCATCAATGTCCTGACCCTCGGCACCGTCCTGATTCCGAGCGTCCTCGTCGTCCTCTTCGCAATCCGGTTCTGGAACGTCTGGGCGGGGCCGTTCGAGTGCGGGCTCTTCCTCTTCTTCACCCTCAGGGGCTTCATGCCGGCGCGCGCCGACCTGCATCATATCAGGAGGGGAAACCAGATGCGCTTCAATACGCAAGGCGCCAGCGGCCACCGCTTCAGCCGCGTCACGAAATTCCGGCAAACC
>CAISZB010000431.1 GCA_903889845.1 uncultured Verrucomicrobium sp.
CTTCCCCTCCAATGTCCCCAACGGGGTGTCACACTATTGGACCGCCACGTGTCTCAGTTTTGGACCGCCCTACGCACACAAAGACAAATCACTGGTCGGAACGGGCTTCTCCGAAAAGAACTTAAGGTTCAACGCCCCACCTCCTCCGGCCCGGCTTTCCAAACTGCAACGCACCGACCCCTTTTCCGATTTGGAGGATTCGCCTTCATTTGGAATCGCCAATCGCGCGGACAGATTCGCCAAATCGCGCTGCACGACGCTCAATTTAAAGGAGTCGACCCGTATCAGGCCGTCCCGATCGACCGAGCACAAGGGTGTCTCCGCCATAAGCCCGCTCACGGAGACGATCGTCAGCAAGACCGCCAAAGATAACCTCCTGACGAATGGATTCGGAGATTTCAGCCACTTCCTCTCCACAACCTTGGAAACTGCCTCTTGATGCATACGATAAGTCGCGCCCGTTCTCATTGCAGGAAAGAGACGTCAGGCAAACGCTCCCATCCTCCCCTGCGATTTGACGGCGGACAATCCCGCCGCGACTCATCACGTTGAGTGCGAAAATCAGCAAAACCACTCAGACCTCCCATTCTATCAGGGATAGATGGATTTTTAGCGGCGTGCAATCGGCAGACAATTCAGCCCTATTCTTAAGCAGTCAAAAGAGGTCGAGAGGGTTTTCAGCAAGAAAACCGAAAAGCTTAAGCCCTTCACCCCCAACTCCATCAGAGTGAAGGAGTGGTGCCGCGAGTAGGACTTGAACCTACAACCAATTGATTAAGAGTCAACTGCTCTACCATTGAGCTATCGCGGCGATAGCGAGGGGGTGGCATTTTTATAGACCCGTCCCTCTTGGCGCAACTAAAAAATTTCCACTTCCCTTATTAAAACGGCGGGAGCAGAAACAGGGAGCCGATCGGGACAAAATGCCACACACGCAGAAAGCCCTCGGAGCACGGTAGCTGCTTGATCAGCAGGATGAAAATCCCCTCCCTCCTGAAACTCTGCCTGGCGCTTGCGCTGGGTCTCCTCGCACCCCTCGCCTTGCAAGCCGCCCAGGTCACGGTCTTCGCCGCCGCCAGCCTCACTGAAAGCCTCCAGGAAATCGCGGCGACGTACCAGAAGGCGACCGGAGACACCCTCGTCTTCAATTTCGGCGCCTCGGGCCTCCTGGCGAAGCAGATCGAGGAAGGCGCCCCCGCCGACCTCTTCTTCTCCGCCGACACGAAGTCCCTGGTGCAGCTCCGGGCGAAGAATCTGGTGGGCGAAGGCGTCTACCTGCTGGAGAACACGCTGGTCGTCGTCGAGCCGAAGGAAAAGCCCCTCCCCCTCGCCTCCGTCTCCGATCTGGCCTCGGACTCCTTCAAGAAGATCGCCCTCGGCGAACCCGGCACCGTTCCCGCCGGGACCTACGCGAAGAATTACCTGACGCAGAAGAACCTCTGGGCTGCCGTGTCGCCGAAGGTCGTGCCCTGCGCCAACGTCCGCGCCGTCCTCGCCGCGGTCGAGACGGGGAACGTCGATGCCGGCATCGTCTACCGGACCGACGCCGCGGTTTCCAAGACGGCTCGGATCGCCATCGAAATCCCCGCAGCCGAAGGCCCCCACATCGTCTACCCCGCCGCCGTCCTCACCGCAGCGAAGAACGCCCAGGCGGCCCAGAAGTTCCTGGCCTACCTCGGCGGCAAGGAAGCCTCGGCGGTCTTCGTCCGGCACGGGTTCCTCCTGCCGAAGGCGGGAAAGTAAGTCGAGAGCTACGCCCGGGGATGGGCCTCGCGGTAGGCCTTCTTCAACCGCTCCGTCGAGACCGAGGTGTAGATCTGCGTCGTCGTCACCTGGGCGTGGCCCAGGAGTTCCTGCACGCTGCGCAGATCGGCACCGTGGTCCAGGAGGTGGGTGGCGAAGGTGTGGCGCAACTTATGCGGGGTCAGCTTCGGGTCGAGGCCCGCGATCATCAGATATTCCTTGAGGGCCAGCTGGATCGCCCGCGGCGTCAGGGAGGCACCCCGGGCGGAAAGAAAGAGACGGGGGTGGGTCTCCTCAGGAAAGGGCCGGAGCCGGAGGTAGCGCTGCAGCGCCTCGGACGCCAGCTCCCCGATGGGGCACAGCCGCTCCTTCCGCCCCTTGCCGATCACGCGGACCAGGCCCTGCACCCGGTCCAGGTGGCGCAGGTCGAGCGCCGCCAGCTCCCCGATGCGGAGCCCCGCGCCGTAGAAGAGTTCCAGCCACGCCGTGTCCCGCGCCTCCTGCCACTCCTCCCAGGGACACCCCCGCTTTTTCTTCCCCGTGCTCCCCTGCAACGCCAGCCATTTCCGCCGGGGCGCGGCCAGCAACTGGGCGATCTGTTCCGGCGTCAGGAAGAGAGGCAGGCGCCGGGGAAGCCGGGGCAGCGGAATCCCCTTCGCCGGGTTTTCCGCCACCTTCCGTTCCCGTTGCGCCCAGGTGAAGAAGGAGCGGAGGGCGGCGAACCGGAGCCGGATCGAGGAAGGCCGATGCTTCCCGTCCCGCGTCAGGCGATAGAGCCAGGCCCGGCACGCCTCCGGCCCCACCTTCGTCCAGTCGAAGGCGGCCTGAGGCCGGCTGGCCTGGACACCTTGTTGAAACTCCCGGAGGACCTGCTCGTAATTCCGAACCGTATTCGGCGAGGCGTTCTTGACATCGGCCAGGTACGCCAGGAACTGCGCCGTCAGGGGATCCCTCTCCCCTCCTCCCGCCGGGCCCTCCTTTTTCACTCGGGCGACTTCCCCTGCAGCATCCGCGCCCCCATCACCAAGCCCCCCAACGCCACGCCGTAAACCAGGAAGCCGACCCCCTCATGGAACGCCGAAGGCGACTCCAGCGTTCCGATCGCGAAAGAATTCCCCCCCATAAGCACCCCGAAGACCAGCAGGACAATTCGCACCACATTCCCCACCAAGGCCAAGGGGACCGCCAGCGCCACCAGCGCCCCCCGCCGCCATCCGTCCGCCAGCGTGAAATAACCGTAAAGCGCCGACATCATCAACAACGCAAAAAGAGAGCGGATACCGCTGCACGGATCGGCCACATCGATGCTGAACAGCGCCCCCTGCGGCAGTCCCTGGAACGGCTTCGCCGAGGAGACAATCGCCGTCCCCACCTGATCATTCGCCAACCCCATCACCGACAACACCGCATGCGCCACCCCGGTCATCACCATCCGCAGCGGGAACGCGATCATGTTGTCCAGGAACGGCATCGGATAGGCGAAGAGCAGGAAGAGCCAGGGGAAGAACACCCGACGGAACGCCGTGACCCCCAGGAAGCCGAGGACCAGCGCCCCGATGAAAAGCTGAAGCGAAAGGAACCCCACATAGGAAATCCCGACGACATACCCCAGCCAATAAAACACCACTGCCGCCCCCAGCATCGGCAACCACACCCCATACCGGGCGGGTTCCGGGGCAAACCCCTTCCACGCTTCCCGCTGCGACCAGATCATCCAACCGACAATCGCCGGAACGAAGAGGCAATACCGCCACTCCCCCTGATCGACCCACCAGATCCCGAACCACAAATTGTGCAGAACGACATCCCGATCGACCCCGTATCCCGACATGTAAGGAAAAACCGCATAGATCCCCAGGAACGTCCCCGCCAACAACAAGGCGACCAGCAGAGGGATACCCTTCAAAGCCTGTTCCATTTTCATGTCGCGTCCTCCACGGTCTTGAACTCCGCCGCTCGATCCTGGAGGTAAGCCGCCGTCAACGCCACCACCATCAACTCATACGACGGGAAACTCCCCTCCCAGTAGCCAAAGACGATCCATGTCGTTACCAGATAACAGGTCAGAAAGACAAGCGACCGTCCGAACGGCGTCTGCTCCGCGATGGGATACAGATTCCAGATCCGCTTCAATTGGTGTCCGAAGAGCGCGATATAAAACAAAAGCGTCACCAAACCCGTTCCTGCCAGGACCGTCCATAATCCGCTTTCATACGCGCCCGTGTCGGCCGAGGCCGCTATCGCCAACTCGAAGCTGACTTTTAGATCGGGCTCCTTCTGAAACGATTCGTCAAAGGGCCGGAGACCGGTGCCAAAAAGAAATTGGGGTATGTTTTGTGTCCACCGCTGGAAGCCGGCCCGCTGTATCCTCTTATGGAAGTCATTGGTGCTCATATCCCCCTCAAGGCTCTTTTTCACCTCAGCCAAGGAAGTTCCAGAAATCCCCTTCGAATAAAGAACCAGGATGGAAGAAGTGCGCTGAATTCTGGAATCAAAGCCATCCAGCATCTCAGGCTTCAGATTCACAAGACAGAGAAAACCAAAAAAGGCGGCGCCTACCACCCAAAGAATGACGCTCCTTCGGGAAAAAAGGGAGAAAAAGACCAACGCCACGAAAAAGAAAATCAAGGCCGATCTACTCGCTCCCATCATCAATGCAGCCCACCCTGCGATAAACAGACCCGCCTGAAACATCGAGTGCAGCCATCCCTTCTTGTAAAAAGAAAAAGCCATCGCCGTTGTTGCCAGCCCCAACCCCGACGCCCGCAAATCGACGCTTCCATCTGGCCCCGAGCCCGGCAAAACCAGATTCAATCCGGGCACATAAGTGAAGTTGGGATAAAAGAAGGCAACGACCCCGAGGACAAGTCGGGCGAAATAGGTAAATTCCAAAACATAAAACCCAGTCGGGATCAAACGGCTCTCCCCGTAAAAATAGAAGAGCAGCATAAAAAATGGAGCCCACGCCTCACGCAGATAGACCCGGCAAATCGACCCGATACTCCGCCAGCTCCCCCCCCCGTAATGGACACAGGTCATTGCCGCATGAAAAGCGATGAAAATCAGAAAAAACACCAGGACACGAGGAAACACGCGCTGTCCCGTCGGCTGCCCCGTCCGCAACGCGACCAAGGGAATCACCGCCAACAAGGCCAGAAAGAACCCGACCTCGTAGGGATAGACCTTGAATCCGAAATAGAAAGTCCCCCCGATTCCCATCCCGAAAAACAAGGGCCACCACCAGCGGGCACCGCCGAAGGCAATCCACGCCACGACGATTCCGGTCGTTAACATCGTGGAAAACGTCGCCAGCCCCCCATCGGCGATTTTGACAGCCACATAGAAGGCCAACACCACGCTCAGAGCACAAATGCACCAGGCCCGGATTTGCGTTAAGGTGATCATGACGCTCTTACCTTCATTCTCCACGCCTTCCCTAGGCTTTGACAAGAAAGACCACCATTCCCATGTTTACGCTTTCAGCCCAGGATGGAGCGGGCCCGGTCCATCATCTGCCGGGGGCTGATTTTGCCTGAAAAATCACAATAATTCCCCTTCCCCAACTCCAGGCATGACCTGGGGAACGGAGGCCGGATCACGACGGCATTCGCGTTTTGGTTGCCCCAGACAGGCGCATCGAGCGCGGGTCGATGGCAAAAAGGGCTCAGCGTCGGCACACCCAATGCGGCCGCGAGATGCAGCGGCCCAGTCGATCCCACAACAAGAAGGTCGATCATGGCAATCTCCTCAGCCAAATCTCCCAACGTCCTCTTCCCCACCGCATTGATTACCCGCGGAGAGGCAAGAAGGGATGCGGGCCAATGCTCCAGCAATCGCACCTCCGCCGCCGATCCCGTCAGGAGAATCTGCCAATCCGTTTCGTCAAGGATCAGTGAGGCAAACTCGGCATACGCTGCCGGGGAGAGATTACAGGAACTCCCCCCCGAGCCGGGATGGATTCCGACTCGGAAAGAGCCTCCGACGCCCCTCCTCTTCCTCTCCACGGCCACCTGCAGTTCCATGCCGGCGGTAGGAATCCCGATCTCGCGAGCCATGTCGAGCAGGATATCGGCATAAGGCCGAGGATGGGCATTGAGTCCGGAACGCAGGCAGCGATGCCCCATAATTCTTCCCCAAACCCCTGCCCACATCGCGATCCGCGCTGGGATGCCTGAGAGAAACCCCGCCAACGGAAGTTGCCACGGTGCGGCGTTCGGCAAGAGCAGGAGGTCGTATCGCCCCTCGCGCAAAGTCCCAGCCAGCCCCAGCCAACGGCGCCGCCAATGAGGATCGAGGGGCAAGACCC
>CAISZB010000432.1 GCA_903889845.1 uncultured Verrucomicrobium sp.
GGCCGACGGTGAAGGCCGAGCTCGATCCCAGACCGGTCCGCGCCGGGAGGTCGGCCATCACGAAGATCTCGACCCCCGATTCGATGCCCAGGTGCTTCAGGCAGCTCCGGGCGCTCGGGTGCTCGATCTCCGCGACTTCCTTCACCAGCTCCGACTTCGAGTAGCCGATATGGATGCGGTGCTCGAAGAACTGGGTAAGGCGGTTGACGGTGATGTAGAGGTACTGGTCGATCGTGGTGCTCAGCACCTCGCCGCCGTGCTCCTCGTAGTAGTTCGGATAATCGGTGCCGCCGCCGAAGAAGCTGATCCGCAGGGGGGTTCGGGAAATGATCATCGTCGTCTCGGAATGGTCAGAGTTTGTCGGAGGGAAGGACCTTCTCCCGGTTGTCGAGGAACCAGCCGATGGTCTTCCGCAGCCCCGCGTCGAGCGGCGTCTGCACCCAGCCGGGATGAAGCTCGCGAAGCTTCTCGATGGCGAGGCACTTCGACTTCGCCCCGACATAGCGCGTCGTGTCGTAGCCGATCTTCGCCGGGTCGTAGCCGACTTCCTCGCAAATCAACGCCGCAAAGTGCCGGATCGGATGCTCGGCCCCGCTGCCGATATTGACCAAATCATTCTCCCGATGCTCCGCCAGGAAGAGGGCGGCCTCGACGAAGTCGTCGACCAGGACGATCTCCCGCCGCTGCGTGCCGTCCCCCCACAGGACGACCTCCTCCCCGTAGAACTTCGCCCGGAGGATCTTCCGGATCAGGTCGAAGATGAAGTGCATCTGCCGCCCGTCCGTGTGGTAGCCGGAGCCGTAGAGCGTCGAGGGGACGAGCGTCAGGTAACGCATCCCGTATTGCTTGTTCAGCGCCAGGAGGCCGGAGTGGAGCATCCGCTTCGTCATCGCGTAGGTGAAGAGCGACTCGATCGGCTCCCCGAGGAGGTAGTAGGGCTCCTTCAATTCCAGGTCGGGGGCATAGGCGCAGCTCGTCCCCATCGAGATCAATTTCGCCTGCGGCTGGAGACGCTGCCACCAGGAGAGGACGTTCGTGTTCATCTCCTGGTTGATGACCCACTGCTCCCCGGCGTGGGTGAGGCAGAAATCGCCCGCCTGCGTCCAGGCGGCGAGGTGCCAGACCTGGTCGTATTTCTCGGCCGCGAAGCCGTCGAGGGAACCCTGCTTCCGCAGATCGGCCTCCCGCGAGGTCGGTGCGGTCACGCGATGACCCCGCGCCTTCAGCGCCGCGATCAGGTGCTGTCCCAGGAACCCGCCCCCGCCGGTGACGAAGACGTTCATCTCAACTGCCCTCCGCTTCGACGGGGAAGAAGAACTCGATCCCCTTCGCGATCAGGTCCTGGTTCCGCGCCAGAATTTCCTTCCGGAAGTTCCAAGCCAGGACGTAGTAGACGTCGGGCTGCTCCGGGTATTCCCCCTCGATGTGGACGGGGATATGCATGCCGGGGGAGAAGAGGCCCCGGCGCAGGGTATTCTTCTCCAGCAGGACCGGCACCAGGTCGGGCCCGACGCCGAAGTAATTGAGGAGCGTGTTCCCCTTCACCGGCGCGCCCATGCCGAAGACCTTCTTCCCCTCGGCCTTCTTTTGGCGGAGGTAGGCGAGGTTCCGCTCCTTCATCGCCTCGATCCGCTGGGCGAAGGCGCGGTAATAGCCGATCGTGTTCGCCCCGGAAGCCTTCTCATCGGCCAGGGCGGCGGCGAGGCGCTCCGTGCGGGGCCGCTTCCCCGGATGGCCGACGAAGCCGATCATCGAGCCGCCGTGGATGGGCGAGAGGTAGGCGTCGAACAACTCCAGCCCATGCCGGGTCAAGAGCTTCTCCAGGGTCTCCAGGTTGTAGTAGAGGAGATGCTCGTGGTAGATCTGGTCGAAGGCGCAGTTCTCCGCGATCCGCTTCATGTAGAGGAACTGGACGACGAAGACCCCGTCCTCGGCCAGGGCCAGCTTGATCCCCTCCGTCACGGAGTGGAGTTCCTCCAAATGGAAGAAAACCCCCGAGGCGTTGATGACCTCGTATTTCTTTCCCAGCTTTTGCGCCGTCTCCTTGTTGAAGAAGGCGTGGAGGGTGTTCAGCCCGTTCTTGTTCGCGATCTCGGCCGGCATCGTCGACGACTCGACGCCCTGGATCGCGTAGCCGAGGTCCTGGTAATGACCGATCTGAGTCCCGTCGTTCGAGCCGATGTCGAGGATCGCCTTCTCCTTCCGATCTTTGAAGAAACGATCGTCGACCTCCAGGGCGATGCCCTTGAAATGGTCGCTCAGCGTCTTCGTCATGCCGGAGAGGTAGGTGTGGTTCGCGAACATGACCTCCTTCTTCACCGTGTAGTCGAGTTGCGCCGTCGAGCAGGCCCGGCAGAAGACGACGCGGAGGGGATAGAACGGTTCCTTCCCCACCTCGGCGGCGGTCAGGAAGTGGTTGCACCAGGGCTGGGAGCCGAGGTCGATGACCGGGACGAGGTCGGTGGAGTCGCAGACGCGGCAGATCATGGGAGGAGAGATGAGGTTGGGGAAAAGAAGTCGGCGTTCGAGAGAATGAATTCCTCGGCTTGGCGAAGGGTCTCCGGCGTGCCGATGTCGAGGAAAGGCGTGCCGGTCGGAGCGGCGGCGAGACCGAGGGGCGTCCCCCGCGCCAGCAGCGAGGGAAAGACGTCGGTCTCGAAGCTCAGCGGCAGACCGGCGGGGAACGAGGCGAGGACCTCGTGGGAGAGGAGGTAGATCCCCGCGCTGATCGTCCCCGGCCCGCCCTTCTTCTCCGCGAAGCCGACGAGCCGCCCCCCCTCCCCCGCCGTCAGCGTGCCGTAGCGGGAAGCATCCTCGACGCGGAGGCCAAGGAGGGCCCCCTCGTTCCCCCGGGCGGCGGCAAAGAGCGGCGCCAACGGCGTCACCGCGAGGGAATCGCCGTTGAGCACCAGCCACCCCTCGGGAGAGAGGCCCGAAGCCTCGACGGCGTGGAGGAAGCCCCCCGCCGTGCCGAGGGGGTTCGGCTCCGCCGCGCAGGTCAGACGAAGCCCCGGCAAGGCCAGGGAACGGAAATGCGCCTCGATGGCCTCGGCCCGGTACCCGGTCGAGATCACCACCTCCCCGATCCCCTGCGCCAGCAGGGCCCGGACGACCCACTCCACGAAAGGCCGCCCCACAGCCGGGGCCATCGGCTTCGGCAGGTCGGGCAGGAGATGCCGGATGCGGGTCCCCTGCCCTCCGGCGAGGATAACGGCGGCGATCGAGGAGGGGGTCATGGGGAGGCGCTCCGAACGCGGCTACACGTTCGAGTAGATTGAATTCTTGATGATCGTATAGCCCTTGATCAGCTCGACGATGCCCCGGTCGAGGTTCCAGTCGGTCGTGTAGCCGGTCGAAAGAATCCGGGCGTTGGAGACGATGTAGTCCCGCTTGTCGGGGTCCTCGCCGATGGGGGCCTCCAGGAAGACGAAGCCGGGGATATGCTCCCGGATCTTCGCGCACAGTTCGAGCTTCGAGAGGTTCGCCTCCTCCAGGCCGACGTTGTAGGGCTTCCCCTTCATCGCGTCGAAGTTCTTCAGGGCGTGGAGGAAGGCCTTCGCCACGTCGCGGATGTGGATGTAGTTCCGCTTGAAGTGGCCTTCGAAGATGACCACGGCGCGGTCGTTCACCGCGCGGTAGACGAAGTCATTCACGAGGAGGTCGACCCGCATCCGGGGGGCGACGCCGAAGACGGTGGCCAGGCGGAAGCTCAGCCCGTTCGGATGGGAGAGGACCGCGGCCTCGGCCTCGCACTTCGAGGTGCCGTAGAGGGAGATCGGGTTGAGGGGCGTCTCCTCGGTGCAGAACTTCCCCTTCTCCCCGACGCCGTAGCCGCTGTTCGTCGTCGGCATGATCACGGCCTGCTCCTTCGACGCCAGCTTCACGATGAGGCGGACGGCGTCGGAGTTCGTGCTCTGGGCGGCGAGCTTGTCGAGCTTGCAGAGCGGCGCGCCGACGAGGGCGGCCAGCGGGATGATCGCGTCGGCCCGGGCGACGAGGGGCTTCAGCGTCGCCTCGTCGCGGCAGTCGCCCCGGACGATCCTGAAGCCCTCGTAGTGGCAGACGTCGGTGAGGCTGTTCTGCTTCCAGAGGAAATTGTCGAGGACCGTGACCTCGTAGCCCGCCGCCAGAAGCTGGGGGACGAGGATCGAGCCGATGTAGCCGGCGCCGCCGGTGACGAGGATGCGTTTCATGGTTTGGAAAGAGGGTAGTTAAGACGATTTCGCCGGGGAAGGCCATTGCAGACGGCGGCGTTCGCCGAAAAGGGCGTCGGAGAGTTCCCGGTAGCTCTCCTCCCAGGTCAGGAGGGGCATCTCCGCCGAAGGGCGGGCCGTCCCCGCCGCCAACTCCTTGAGCCACGCCTCCAGGGCGGTCGCCAGGGCCTCCG
The DNA here is from genome assembly GCA_903889845.1 of uncultured Verrucomicrobium sp. Taxonomy (GTDB): domain Bacteria; phylum Verrucomicrobiota; class Verrucomicrobiia; order Methylacidiphilales; family GAS474; genus GAS474. The sequence goes on from CAISZB010000432.1 coordinate 4,388, forward strand.
GCTCGGTGCCGGAGAAATAGGAAGCGTGATTCCCGGCGACCTCCCGGAAGACGGGCAGGTCGCGCGTCAGGATCGGCAGCCGGTGCCGGGCCGCCTCGATCAGAGGGAGGCCGAAGCCCTCCCCCTCCGAGGTCATGAGGAGGCCCGAGGCCGCGCCGTAGAGCTTCAACAACATCTCGTCGGTCGCCGCCTGGAACCAGAGCAGGCGGCGGCCCGCCTCGGGATGCTTTTCCATCAGGTCCCACAGCGGCTCCATCGCCCAGCCCTTCTTGCCCACGATGACGAGGTAGGCGTCGGTCCCCTGCCGCCACAGCCGGTCGAAGGCGGCGAAGGCCTGGAGGTATCCTTTCCGGGGCTCGACCGTCCCGACCATGAGGACGACGGGAAGCTGCTTCAAATGGACGATGGCCTGGTCGAAGCCCTCCGGCACGCCGTCGGTCGGCAGACTGGAGTCGATGTCGGAGCCGAGGTGGAACCAGTCGATGCGGACCGGACCGGGCCGCTCCGGGCGGTTCCGGTTGAACCATTGGACGAGGTCGGTCGCCACGCTCTTCGAGATGCAAAGGAAGCCGTCGGCGAGCTGCGAGGCGGCCCGGAGCCAGGTGGCGTAAAGGAACTGCGTGTTCGGCAGGAACCAGTGCGGGTGGAGGAGCGGAAGGAGGTCGTAGACGACGTAGTAGATCCTCACGCCCTGCCGGGAGAGCTTGAGGCAGAGGTGGGCCATCGGCAGGCAATGGAAGATCCCGATGTCGAGCTGGACGAAGACGTCCCCCGGCCCGCCATCGACCGGTTCCTCGGCAATGCCTTCCTCCGACCTCTTCTCCAAGCGGGCCGTGAACTTCCGGGCGTAGCGGTACGTGCCGTCGTCGCCGACGTAGACCGGCTCGGTCCGGAAGCCCTCGGGCGGCTTGCGGAGGAACTCCCCGACGAGGCCCGCGAGGACCCGCTCGATTCCGGTCTGCCGGTAACTCCGGGCCAGGCGATGGATGTCGAGGAGGAGCTGCCGGGGCTTCCCGTCGGTCGCCGGAGGAACCGTCGGAGCCGGGGTTTCCCCCCGCGCCTGCGCCAAGAGCTTCTGGAGGACGGCCTCCCGGATCTTGAGCTGGGCGTTCTCCAGCAGGGCCATCTCCAGCCGCTGCATGGCGGCCAGGACCCGGCGGGACATCTCCTCGTATTGGGCGTCGGAAACGCTCATGCGGCCCGCCCTCCGGGATGCATCACTTCTTTCAGGAACGAGTCGGGATTGTGGTAGGCGAGGTAACCCTCGCGAAGCTTGAGGACGTTTTCACGGAGGACGGGATAGCTGTCCCGGACCTTCAGGATCGCCTCGGCGAGGCTCTCCGCGCTGCCGTCGGCGCAGAGGACGCCCGCGCCCGAGTCGCCCAGCTGCCCGCTCATCCACGTCCCCTCGGTGACGACGACCGGCTTCCCGTTGGCGACGGCCTCGGTGAAGATTCCCGAGGTGCGGGAGAAGTAGGCCGTCTTCTGGTAGGGGATCAGGACGACGTCGGCGCTCGTCAGGAAGGCGTGGTAGGCCGCCTCGTCGAGGGCCCGGTCGATGAGCGTGACGTTCTCCCCGGCCTGCTCCAGCTGGCGGAAGGCGTCGAGGAAGGGCTCCATCGCCACGTGATGGCGGCTCCCGATGAAGGCCTGCAGCACGAATTCCATCGTGCCGAAATCGGGCCGCTGCGCGAGCTGCGCCAACGCCAAGGCGACGAGGGGGACGCCCTTCTCCTCCCGCGCATCGCCCATAATGATAAAGCGGAGACGTCCCTCCTTCTTCGGCGGCACCCCGGCATCCCCCTCCCCCGCCTTTCCGGTGGCGGTGTGAGGGATCGGCAGGACCTCGATGGGGAGCGAGGTCCATTGCCGGTACTCCTTCGCGAGGCCGTCGCTGTCGGTCACAAGGCGGAGGCACCGCCCCGGGGCCGCCTGCTGAAGGGCCGCCAGCGTCTGGGAAAGAAAGAGGACGTTCGAGTGGAGCCCCAAACCACCGTCCCCCGTCGACTGGTAGTAGGTGAAGCGGAGGAAGAGGACGACCTCGGGGCAGAGACCGGACGGCCACCGGTTCAAGAACCAACTCCAGGCGAGGAGTTGCCGGTGGTTGAGGGTCGGCATCAACAGCACGTCGGAAACGCCGACCCGGGGCAGCGCCTTTGCCATGTCGTTGTAGAACTCGGCATTCGCCATCGCGAAGTCGTACTGGGCGTGGCCCTCGCCCGGCGTCCCGGCCTCGGGATGGCGGAAGAGGTCGTCGAGGTAGCTCCGCTGGAAGGTGGGGACGACATCGAGCTGCGAGGAAATCTCCTCCGCGACGCCGAGCGATCCCAGTGCCAGGAACGGCACGCCCACCCACGCGGCGGCATCGGAGATCGATTTCGCGTAATTGAAGAAATGGCCGTGGATGATCTTCAGCGTCGGATCGATCAGGACCAGGCCCCGCTTCCGCTCCCGGCCCAGCGGCTTCCCGGTCAGGCGCGCCAGGACGGCTCCATAGGCGGCAGGGGCGGATATCTCCCCTGCCACCCCGTAGCGGGCGAAGGTCTCCCTGTCGGCGGCCGACGTGAAGAAAACCGCATCGGCCAGGCGGCACCCCTCGACCTCGCTGACCAGGAGGAGCTTTTGCGCCTTGGGCTGGGCCTTCGCCCGCTCGTGATGCGTGAGGAGGAGCGGCTTGCCGTGCTTCTTGCAAAGCGGGCCGACAGCCTTCGCCCAAAACGGAAAGTCGAGCACCACGGCATCGGCCCCGGCGATGGCGCCATCGAGCATCGCCTCGAACGGAGGCTGGTCCCGGTAAACCTGGTAGCGGAGGAGGAGAATCATCTCCTCCCGGGTGAACCCCGCATAGCCCTCCTGCCGGGAAAGGCCCTCCGCAATCGCCCCGATGTTCCGCACCGGATCGGGCGGGAAAAAATAAGTGATCCGAAGATTCTCGAAGGTGAGCGGCTCCCGATAATCGGGCAGCAAGAGATGGACCTCCGCCCCCCCATCCGTCAGGGAACGAATCAGGATCGTGAGGGCGTTCCACGCCTCGGGCGCCTCACCCAACGACCAGGGATGGAGCACCAGCACCCGCAGGGGCCTGGGAACGGACGACGGAGATGCCTCAGCCTCCATGGACATGGACGATTATTTACTCAAATAAGAGTAAAAACGTCCATGACTAATTTAACGCCATTAAATTATGGCCTAGTTCGAGAGCGTCTCGTCGTCGATCCGGCGGACAATCTCTTCCCCGATGGCCAGGGAGGCGGTGGCCCCGGGCGACGGGGCGTTGAGGACGTGGATTGCGTTCGGGCGGCGGATGAAGGAGAAATCTTGGACCAGTTCGCCGGTCGGCCCCATCGCCTGGGCACGGACCCCGGCCCCGCCCGGCGTGAGGTCATCGACGCGAACGTCGGGGACCAGGCGCTGGAGGGAGGCGCAGAAAAGGCGCTTGCTCCACGAGCGGTAGAACTCCTCCCAGCACATCCGGCGGTGCTGGTTGAGGAATTTCCACAGGCCGGGGAAGGTGACGGCGTCCAATAGGTCGTAGGGATTCACGTCGGTCTTCTTGTACCCCTCGCGGGCCCAGGCCAGGACGGCGTTCGGCCCCGCCTCGATGCCGCCGTGGATGAGGCGGGTGAAGTGGACGCCCAGGAACGGGAACGTCGGATCGGGCACGGGATAGATCAACCCCCGGACGAGGTCCTGCCGCTCGGGCCGGATTTTGAAATATTCCCCGCGGAACGGGATGATCCGCACCGGACTCTTCTCGCCCGCCGCCCCGGCGACCCGGTCGGAGTAGAGCCCCGCACAGTTCACCAGGAAATCGGCCTCGAAATCGCCCGCCGCCGTGAGGAGCCGCCAGCCGTCGCCCTCGTGGAGGGCCTTCTTCAGCCCCGCATTGCACTTCACGGAACCGCCCAGCCGGACGATCTCCGCCACCAGCGCGGCGGTCACCTGCGCGTAATCGACGATTCCCTCCTCCGGCACGCGGAGGGCGGCGATCCCGGCGACGTGGGGCTCCACCTCGCGCATCGCCTTCGAGCCGAGCCATTCGAGGCCCGACAACCCGTTCGCCACGCCGCGCTCCTGCAGGGCGCGGAGGCGGGCCACCTCGGCCTCGTCCGTCGCCACGACGAGCTTGCCGCAAATCTCGTGCGCCACGTTATGTTCCTTGCAAAAAGCGATCATCTCCCGGACGCCGCCCACGGCCATCCTGGCCTTGAGGGAGCCGGGCTTGTAATAGAGCCCGCAATGAAGGACACCGCTGTTGTGGAGCGTCTGATGGAGGCCGGGCTGGGCTTCCTTCTCGTAGACGACGACCTCGGCCCCCGGATGGGCCTTGAGGAGTTTGTACGCCGTGCCGAGGCCGACAATGCCTCCGCCAATGATAGCGAAGCGTTTAGAAAGGGATGCGGTAGCCATCGCGACATCAAAGCCGCAACCGCTTCCGATCACCAGCCGAAACCTCCATCCATTTTCCCGCAGCCAGGGGACCGAGGGGAAAATCGCCGATCGCCGTCCGAATCAACCGCAACGTCGGATGCCCCACGGCGGCCGTCATCCGGCGGACCTGACGATTCTTGCCCTCGACGAGTTCGAGCGCGATCCAGGCATCGGGAACATTCTTCCGAAAACGGATCGGAGGATCGCGCGGGGGGACCTCCGGCTGCGGATCGAGGAGCCAGGCGCGGCAAGGCCGGGTCCGATAATCCTGGATGGCCAGCCCCCCCACCGCCAACTTCGCCAGGGCCGCCGCCTCGGGGACCCGCTCCACCTGGACCCAGTAAGTGCGGAGGTGCCCCTCCCCCTTCTCCGGATCGAGGAGGCGCGTATTGAGCCCCGGCTCGTCGCTCAGGAGGAGGAGCCCCTCGCTGTCGGCGTCGAGGCGGCCCAGGGCATAGACCCGCTTCGGAAAACCGAACTCGGCCAGCGTCCGGTTCGGCGAGCCGTCGGGCGTGAACTGACTCAGGACGCCATAGGGTTTATGAAAAGCAATGAGCATTGCGAGGAGTCCTCCCGTTCTGCACGATACCGGCCTTCCTGCGCAAGATTAAGACATGAAACCCTTTCTCCCCTGGCTCGGCGTGTTCGAAACCCTCCGCGTCGAGGCGGGGAAACCGCTCCTCCTGGAGGAACACCTCTCCTCCCTCGCCGAAGCCGCCGCCGCCGTCGGACTCCCCCTCCCCGCCGATTTCCGCAACAGCCTCCGCGAGAAGGCCGCCCGGCTCCCCGGCGACACGGGCCGCTGGCGCTGGGTCGTCGACAGCGAGGTCGCGCCCGTGGTGGTGATGGCGTCAAGCTGGGTCGCCGACAGATCGCCGACCTGGGTCGAGGTGAA
>CAISZB010000433.1 GCA_903889845.1 uncultured Verrucomicrobium sp.
GCCTCTTTTTTAAGGCGGTTAAACACCGCCAGCTTGTCCGGGTCGACCAGTTTTTTCGACCCCAGCGAGGCCAGGTCGTCCGGGGGCAGCTTGGAGCCGTCGGCTAAGACTAAATCTTCTTTCCGTAGCTTTTTACGCGCCCCGTAGACGTTGGCATCCACCTTCACCCGGACACCCTTGGGCTGGACATGGGCACCATGGGAAAAATCTTCGCCTGGGGCTCCGCCACCTCCGCCTTGGTTTACTTCCCGATCGGCTGGCTCTGCGATCGTTTCACCCCTCTGCGCGTCACGCTGGGAGCCTTGATCGGGCTCACGTTGATCTCGCTGTCGGCCTGCTTCCTGGTCACCGACAGAGGAAGCTTTTTGACCTATACCCTCATCTTCGCGATTCCCTCAGTCGGTTGGGGACTGGGATCCCTGGCTGCCACCATGAAACTTTTTCCCGAAGAGAAATTCGGCCAATTTTCCTCCGGATTGAACGTCTTCGGCTGCGGCGCCATGATCCTGGGAAACTATCTCATCGGAAAGTTCATGGATCTCATCCAGAGCAACTACCGACTGGCCTTTCTGTGGAGCGCCTGCCTGTTCGCCCTGGCGATTTATCCGATGCTGCTCGTCTACCGCGAATGGAAGAAGCAGGGAGGACCGCATCATTACAAGGCCCCCCTGCCCCTCGAATCCATGTCCGCGAGGTGATCCAGAGAGGAAAAGCCCTTCTATCCGGGCGCTGCAACGTGATTTTGCCTCATCTATGAAACGATTCTATTTCATCCTTCTTCTCTCCCTCTGCTTCCGCCTCGGCGCCTCCGTCCTGCAGGCCGGCGATCTGTCCGTCGTCGGCACGACCGACAAGGAAACCGCGCTCTATCAGCCCGGAGAAACGATGCTCTTCAGCGTGCGAGTGTTGGAGGACGGGAAACCCGTCGCCGGGAAAAACCTCAAGTGGACGCGCACCGGGGACGACGCGAAGACCGAGACCGGCACCGCCGTCTCCTCGGCCTCCGGCCCCCTGGCGCTCTCCACCTCCCTGGACGTCCCCGGCTTCGTGCGCATTGAGGTCGCCCTCGTCGACGAGGCCGGCAAGCCCGTGATGGACGCCCAGAACAAGCCGATCCGCTTCGACGGGGGCGCGGGCGTCGATGTCGAGAAACTGGACGGCGTGCCGGAACCGGCCGACTTCGACGCCTTCTGGGCCAGGCAAAAGGCCCGCCTGGCCGAGGTGCCGATGAAATTCACCCTCACGGAAGTCGCCTCGCCCGATCCCGCCTTCACCGTTTACGACGTGAAAATCGACTGCGCGGGCGGCAAGCCCGTTTCCGGCTACTTCACCAAGCCCAGGAACGCCGCCTCGAATTCGCTGAAAGCCCACGCCACCTATAACGGCTACGGCGTCGCTTCCGCCGCCATCCGCTGCGAGAAGGACACCCTCATGCTCAACATCAACGCCCACGGCATCGAGAACGGAAAGGATCCCGATTTCTACAAAAACCTCAAGGAGGGCGAACTGAAGGGATACGCCTTCAACAATGACGAGAACGCGAAGCCGGAAACGGCCTACTTCAACGGCATGATCTTGCGGGTGCTGCGGGCCCTCGAATTCCTGAAAAGCCAGCCCGAGTGGAATGGCAAGGACCTCCTCGTCAGCGGAGGAAGCCAAGGCGGCTTCCAATCCCTCGCCGCGGCGGCACTGGACAAGGACGTCACCCGCTGCGACACCTTCATCCCGTGGTGTTGCGACCTGGGGGGGATCACCCTGGGGCGTCTGCGCGGGTGGCGTCCGGATGATGCTCCCGGGCTGGCCTACTATGACGGGGCCAACATGGCCAAACGGATCACCTGCCCCGTCACCATCGTCGCAGGCCTGGGCGACTACACCTGCCCCCCCTCCGGCATCTGCGTTCTCTACAACAACCTGAAATCGGCCGCATCCAGACGTCTCGAATTCATCCAGGGCAAGACCCATGCCTACACCCCGCCCTCCGGGCAGCGGTTCGTGCTGAAAAGCGAGTAGCCCATGCAGAGGGTGTCGTCATGGCAAAATAGATCGGGGCCCACGTGGTGTTGGGGGGGCCCTACACTGGTAAAATGATCGAGTGCCATGAGCGGGGCCTGCATCGCATCGGCCTCCTCTTCACCGAGAACGGCAAGGAGCGGACCGAGGGTCTCAACGAAGCCGCCTATCCTAGAGCGTGTCATGCACTTTGGGAGGAATCCCCATGGGGAGAGATGGCTCCCCACGCCGTACATCTACTTCTCGCCAAAGGAATAAACCCCATCCCACCCTGGCGCGGGCGGCGCGTCCAGCAGCCCCCGGCACCGCTTTGCCAGGAAGCGAGACGGGCCGTCCCCGGCCTCCACACCTTCCTCCAGCAGCCGCAGCGCCCCGGCGAAATCCCCCCGCGCATGGGCGTCGAGGGCCTCCTCGTAGCGGAGCAGGACGGCAGGGAGCGCCGCGCCGGGGACCTTCTCCCCCACCAGCTCATAGATCGTGACCGCATGGCTCTTCCCCTTCACCGCGACCCGGTCGAGGCGGCGGAAGAGGAACGCCTCGTGCGCGGCTTCATGCACCGTCTCGCTGACGATCAGCGTCGTCCCGTAATACTTGTTCAGCCCCTCCAGGCGGGCGGCCAGGTTCACCCCGTCGCCGATGGCGGTGTAGTTGAAGCGGTCGGCGGCGCCGAAGTGGTCGACCGAGGCCGCGCAGCGGTGGAGGCCGAAGCGGGTCTCGAAGCGGGGCCGCCCCTCCCACTCCGGCGAGCGGTAGAGGGCCTCCAGCGCCTCGCGGCACCGCAGCGCGGCGCGGCAGGCGCGGACCGGATGGCCCGCGACCGGTTCCGGCGCGTTCCAGAACGCCATCACCGCATCGCCGATGTACTTGTCGATCGTCCCGCGCTCCCCCTGGATCGCCCCGGTCAGGGTATCGAGGTAGCGGCCCAGGACCCGCGCGAGGAGATCGGGCTCGGTCGTCTCGGAAAAAACAGTGAAGTCCTTGATGTCGGTGAAGAGGAGGGAGAGGTCGGCCGCCTCGCCGCCCAGCACCGGCTCCCTCCCGTCGCGGTAGAGACGGCGGACGAGGTCGACGGGGACGTACTTCCCCATGGCCCGCATCGCCGTCTTCGCCCGCTCGAAACCGCCGAGGACCTCCCGGATGTCAGCCAGGCGCGAGCGATGGATGGAAGGACCGAAGTCGAAGGCGTTCATCCGCTCCGTCTCCGCCGAGATCAGCCCCAAGGCACGCCCCGCCCCGCGCAGCAGCAGGAAACCGACGACGACAAGGGCGACGATCAGCGCGAGGGAGGCCCACAGCAGCCGGTCGCGCAACTGGAGCAGCGGCCCCAGGTACCCATCCCGGGGGGCCAGGACGCCGACGACCCAGTCCTGCGTCTGGGGCAGCCCCCGGAAGGTGCAGAGATAGGTCATCCCTCCCGCGTGAAGAGGAACGAGGACGTTCTCCCCCTCCCTCACCTTCCGCAGGGCGGGCGCGGCGAGCGCGACCTTCACCGCCTCCGGCAGCGGATCGACGCGGAGCCGCAGGTCGTCGTCCATCTCGACGATCTGCCTTTTCGCCTGATCTCCAAAGCTCGCGGCGATGAGGCGCCCCTGGGGATCGCAGAGGAAGACCGTCGGCATCGGCTGGTCGCGCCGTTCCGGGACCGAGACGCGGACGGCCTGCTCGATCTGCTTCCCCAGGAGGCCGACGCGGAGGACCCCGACGAATTTCCCCTCCCCGTCAGCGATCCCCTTCACGACACTCAGCTCCAACCGCCGCTCCGCCTCGGGCAGCGCGTCGTCGAGCTGCGACCAGTGGAGATCGGTGTCGAGGAGGTCGCCCACGTGGTTCCGGCTGGCGGGGGTCTGAAAGGTGAAGCTCTCCGTCGGGTCGACGACGGGAGATTCCCCCGCGGGACTCCAGTTCGGGGACCCCGTGGCGATCGTACTGGAGAGGGAGACGAAGCGGCGGCGGGCGGGGTCGAAGTGGATGTAGCGGCAGACCACCTCGGACGAATCCTGCGCGGGATGGAAGACCGAAATCTCGGCCGCCGAGCCGGGCGCCAGGACGCGGTTTCCCTCGGCGTCGAAGCCCCGGTCGGTCCCCCAGGTGAAGCTGACCTCGGAGAGATTATCGTCGGCCAACAGCAGGGCATAGAGACCGGACCGCAGCGACTTGAAGTCGTGGAGCAGGACCAACCCCTGCGCCGTCCCCTTCTCGAACTGGGAGACGGCAATCGGGGCCTGGTCGAGATAGGCGCGGACCTCCTTCTCCGCCGTCCGGCTCACCTCGGCCTGGGACTGGTTCGCGCTCTGGAGAAGGATCTTCTCCGAGTTCGACAGGATCAGCCCGTAAAGCCCCCCCATCCCCGCGACGAGGCCGAGGAGGCCGAGCAGAAAAAGCCGCCGCAGCGTCAATTTCATTTCCAGCCTCAAGACGCCCCCTCCTTCCGCAGGGAGCGGAGGGCGGCGGCGGCGGCGGCGAATTCGGCCTCGTGCTTGCTCTTCCCCGTCCCCCGGCCTAATTCCAGCCCCTTCCAGGTGACCAGGACCTCGTAGAAGCGGTCGTGGGCCGCCCCCTCCTCGCGGAGGCAGAGGTAGCGCGGCGCCTCCTTCCCCTCGCGCTGGAGGAGTTCCTGCAACTCGCCCTTCGCGTTGATCCCGGCGGCCTCCTCCGGCGCGGCGTGGAGGCGGGCCAGTTCGGGCTCCAGCAGACGGAGGACGACGGCCCGGGCGATCTCCCACCCCGCGTCGCGGAAGACGGCGCCGAAGACCGCCTCCATGGCATTCGCCAAAATCGAGGACCGGGTCCGCCCGCCGTTTCGCTCCTCCCCCCGGCTCATCCGGAGGAGGTCGCCCAGGCCCAGTTCCGAGGCCAGGCGGGCCATCTGCGTCCGGCTGACGAGGCTGGCCCGCCACGGCGTGAGGCGCCCCTCGGGCGACTCGGGAAAGAGGACGTAGAGCCGCTCCGTGACGGCCAGCTGAAGGATCGCATCGCCCAGGAATTCGAGCCGCTCGTTGTCGGGTAATTTGTCGGGCGACGGCGCCGCCTCCTTCTCTTGCGCCGGGGCCGCCTTCCCCTGCAATGCGGAGGGATGGGTCAGCGCCTCGACGAGGATCGCGGGGACGGCGAAGCGGTGGCCGAGGCGCTCTTCCAGGGCGCGGAGAGGGGGAGGGAGTTCCATGGGGTCAGGAGGAGGGCAGCCGGGAGCGGGGGTGATGGAGGCGGTGGACGTCGCGCAGCCGGGCGGCATCGACGTGGGTGTAGATTTGCGTGGTGGCGACGCTGGCGTGGCCCAGGAGTTCCTGGATCACGCGGAGGTCGGCCCCGTTCTCCAGCAGGTGGGTGGCGAAGGAGTGGCGGAGGAGGTGGGGATAGACATTCTTCCCGCACCCGGCACGGCGGGCGCATTCCTTCACGATCTGCCAGACGCGGGCGCGGGTCAGCGCCTCCCCGTTGCGGCCCAGGAAAATCTCCCCGCCGCTCTGCACGTTGACCAGGGAGGGCCGCCCGGCGTCGAGCCAGTCGTCGAGGGCCGTGAGGGCCTTCTTCCCGAGGGGGACGATCCGCTCCTTGTTCCCCTTCCCGACGACGCGGAGGAGCGCCAGGCCCTGATCCTCCTCCCGGACCACCGACTCGATCCGCAGCGAGGTCAACTCGGCGAGGCGGAGGCCGGAACTGTAGAACATCTCCAGGATCGCCCGGTCACGACGGCCCAGGGCGGTCTCGGGAAAATCGATGGCGAGGAGCGCCTCGACCTCGTCGGCCCGGAGGGTCTCCGGCAGGAAGCGGCCGATTTTCGGGATGTCGAGCGTCTCCGTCGGGTCGGCGGGAATCCGCCCCGAGGATCGAAGGCGGCGGAAGAAGTGGCGGAGGGCGACGACGTGGACCTTGATCGAGGCCGGGGAGAGGCCCCGGACGCTCCGCTCCTCCTTCAGGAAGCGGGAGATCGCGGCGGCATCGACCGCCTCCGGCCCGACCTCGCCCAGCGTCCGCCGCACCCAGGCGGAGAAGGCGAGGAGGGCGGCGTGGTTGATGAGCTGGGAATTCGCCGCATGGTCCTTTTCCGTCGCGAGGACGGCGAGGCATTCCTCGATCTCCGGCTCCCAGAGGGGGGGCGGAGCGGGAACGGCGGCGGCTTCCGTCTTCATGCGGTACCGTTCAATTGGGCCAGGACGCCGGGATCGCGGACATCGACCCACTTCGGGCTGAGGAAGACCCCCTTCAAGCCCTGGCCCGCCGCCAACCCGCGCAGCGCGTCGGTGAGTTCATACTCGCCCCGGGCCGATTTTTGCAGCGTGGCAGTGTGGGCGAAGATTTCCGGCGTGAGGACATAGAGACCGGTATTGTAATAGGCATGGGCCGGGATCGCGTCCGGCGCGGCCTTCTCGACGATCGCGACGACGCGGCGTCGGGCGTCGAGGACGATCGCGCCCCCCTTCGTCAGGTCCTGCCCGTCGATCAGGCCGATGGCTCCTCCCACCGTCTCCTCCCGGAATCCCTCGACGAGGGTGCGGTAGTCCCGGGGCGGGACGAGGATGTCCCCGTAGGAAAGGAAGAAGGGGGCGTCGCCGATCCACTCCTTCGCCAGCTCCGGGGCCTTCCCCGTGCCGTCCTGGACCCCCTGCTCCCGGTAGACGATGGAGAGGCCGAGCGCCGCGCCGTCGCCGAAATAATCGATGATCTTCTCCTTCTGCCATCCGACGACGATGCAGACCTCGCGGATCCCCGCCTCGTCGCGGAGGCCGGTGAGGATCGTCTCCAGGATCGGCTTCGGCTCCGCGTCGGCGGGGGCGCCCGGCGGGCGGGCGGCGACCATCGGCTTCGGCAAAGTCTCGGTCAGGGCACCCATGCGGGTGCCCCGTCCGGCGGCAAGGAGGAGGGCTTTCATTCGGAACGGAAAGGCAAGTTCGCGGCAGATTAGCAAAAAGAGGGAGGCGTGTACACGACGGAATGGCTTACTTCCGCGCCGGGACCTTCCCCGCGCAGCCCGTACAGGCGGCAATGAATTGCTCCAGGGCCGGGACGGCCTCTTCCCTCCGCCAGGCGACGCCGACGGAGGCGGGCATCGGGGCGGGGGACAGCGGCAGCAGGACGAGGCGGGAGCCGACCATGTCGGCGACGCACTCCGGCAGGAGGGCCAGGCCCCGGCCCGATTCGACGGCGGCCAGGAGGCTGGTCACGCCGTCGTGCTCCTCGGCGATCCGGGGCTTCCGCGGAAGGGAGGCGAAGGAGCAGTCGAAGAGGTCGTGATAGTCGGGATACTCCTTCCGGGTGTAGGCGACGAAGGGCTCCTGCGCCATGCGCGACAGCGGAACCGCCTTCTTTTTTCCCATCTCCCCGATCAACCGATGGCCCGGCGCGACGGCGGCGCAGATGGCATAGCGGGCGATCTCCGTGAAATGGAGGCGGCGCAGCGCCCCGCCCGTCGGCTTCGGCAGGAGGGCCGCGTGGAGCTTCCCCTCCAGGAGGCCGAAGAGCATCTCCTCCGTCGAGAGATCGTGGAGGGTGACGCGGACGTTCGGCACCTTCTCCTGAAAGGCGCGGAGGGCCTTCGGCAAAATCTGGACCGTGAGGGAGGGCGCGTAGCCGACCGCGATCTCGCTCCCCGCCCCGAGGGCGACGGCGCGGGCGCGGGTGACGGCCTCCCCGGCCCGCTCAATCACCGCCCAGGCTTCGCCGAGGAAGACCCTCCCGGCCTCGGTGAGGCGGATCGACTTCGCATCGCGCTCGAAGAGGGAGAACCCGATCTCGTCCTCCAGGTCGCGGATCTGGCGGCTCAACGCGGGCTGGGAGACATGGAGCTTCAGCGCCGCGCGGCTCACGTTTTCCTCCTCGGCCACGGCGACGAAGTAGCGGAGGTGGCGCAGTTCCATGGGGGAAGAGCATGCCTTTTTGGTATGGGGATGCAAGGGGGCGCCAGGCCCCCCCTCTTTTCCCCTTGACTCATAACTATACTAGTTCTATAGACATAAATCACAACGCACCTTTTCAACCCTTAACCCGGAACCCCTCGTATGCCCGAAACCACCCAATCCCCCGAGGCCACCACCACCGATTCCGCCCCCACCATCCCCTCGGAGTTGCTCCTCCAGATCCAGCGCTCCCTCGCCGGGATCGACTACGGCTCCGTCGAAATCGTCATCCACGATTCCCGCGTCGTACAGATCGAGCGCAACCGCAAAACCCGTTTCCGCCACCCCCTGGAAATCCCATCCCTTTAATAGACAACCATGAGCCTAGAAACCCGCTCCCCGTCCGCTTTCCGCCCGAAGTACTTCGAGCCCGCCCGAGCCTCCTCCGCTTCCCGAGCCCGGATCGACGCCTTCTGGCGCGAATACCCGGCGGAGGTCGCCCTGGCCCTCGACCGCCTCCTCCGCCAGGAAGGGGAACCGGCCTTCTCCTCCTTCGGCTGCCAGGAAGTCGTCTTCCCCCGCCTCTCCCTCGTCGGCGAGGGGAAAGACCCCCTCCGCGTCGGCCTCTTCGGCGGCTTCGAGCAGGAACCGGTCGAGGCTCTCACCCGCCTCGCCACCCTGCCGGAGCTGCTGCGGACCGAGTACCCCCTCCTCCTCCAGGCCCTCTCCCTCCGCCTCTACCCCATCGCCAACCCCCTCGCCTTCACCGGCTCCTGGCAATCCCTCCCCGGCCTCACCCTCCGCCGCCGCCTTTGGAGAAACGACGACCGGGCCGACACCTACTACCTGAAGCGGGAACTGGGCGTGCAGGGCTTCCAGGTCCTCCTCCTCCTCTCCGCCAATCCCGCCGAGCCCGCCTCCGTCTCCTCCTCCAGCCGGATCGTCACGGAAGAGGTCCTCCACCCCGTCCTGGAGCGCCTCACCGCCCAGGAAGTCGCCCTCGTCCCCTGGCGGGAAGACGATTCCCTCCTGAGGGGCGCCTCCCCCACCCTGAAAAGCCTCCCTTCCGAAATCCGGATCAACTACCCCCTCCCCGCCGACCCCGGGCGGAACCTCTCCCGCCTTGTCGGGGCGCTCCTCCGGGAGTACCGGGCCTTTCTTTCCTTCCGGGAAAACTTGTAATGAACAGGAAAGCTGTTTATTCTCCTATCGGATAGGTAGTCCTTACCTTCCCCCGGAGACCCATTTGCACCCGTAACCCCACCCACTCCCAACCACAACCTAAAGAAGCCATGCCGATCTACCCCAACATCGTCAGCACCGTCGGGCACACCCCCCTCGTCAAACTCAACCACATTGCGGAGGGCCTTGACGCCACCATCGCCGTGAAGGGCGAGTTCTTCAACCCCCTGGGCAGCGTGAAGGACCGGATCGGCACCGCCATGATCACCGCGGCGGAGAAAGACGGCATCCTCACCCCCGGCACCACGATCATCGAGCCGACCTCCGGCAACACCGGCATCGCCCTCGCCTTCGTCGCCGCCGCGAAGGGCTACAAGCTGATCCTGACTATGCCGGAAAGCATGAGCCTGGAGCGCCGCACCCTCCTCGCCCTCCTCGGGGCGCAGCTCGTCCTCACCCCCGCCGCCGAAGGGATGAAGGGCGCCATCGCCAAGGCCGAGGCCCTCAGCAAGGAGATCCCCAACTCCTGGATCCCCCAGCAGTTCAGCAACCCCGCCAACCCCGCCATCCACCGCGCCACCACGGCGGAGGAAATCTGGACCGACACCGACGGGAAGATCGACATCTTCGTCTCCGCCGTCGGCACCGGCGGCACCATCACCGGCGTCAGCGAGGTGATCAAGGAACGGAAGAAGGGCTTCCTCTCCATCGCCGTCGAGCCGAAGGATTCCCCCGTCATCACCCAGACCCGCGCCGGCCAGCCCGTGAAGCCCGGCCCGCACAAGATCCAGGGCACCGGCGCCGGCTTCGTCCCGAAGAACCTGAACCTCGCCATCCTCGACGACGTCATCACCGTCAGCAACGAGGACGCCATCGTCACCGCCCAGCGGCTGGCGAAGGAAGAAGGGATCCTCGTCGGCATCTCGACCGGGGCCAACGTCTGGGCCGCCATCCAGCTCGCCAAGAAGCCCGAGAACAAGGGCAAACTCATCGTCACCGTCGGCTGCAGCACCGGGGAGCGCTACCTCTCCACCGCCCTGGCCGAAGAAGCAAAGAAGTCCGTCGGGGCCTAGGCCCGGCGGCGGAAGGGGGGCCAAGGCCAAGCCCAAGGCCCCCTTTCCTTCCTCCCCATTGTACCCTACCAAGGATCAAACCCCACCGATCATGTTGACCAAACGCGGCAAATACGCCCTCCGGGCCGTCCTCTACCTGGGAAAGCACCGCGACCGCGGCCCCATCCTCATCCAGGAAATCGCCGAGCAGGAACAGATCCCGAAGAAATTCCTGGAAGCGATCCTCCGCGACCTCCGCAACGAGGGCATCCTCCAGAGCAAGATGGGAAAAGGCGGCGGCTACCTCCTCGCCCAGGCCCCCACGCGCATCTCCCTCGGCGACATCATCCGGACCATCGACGGCCCCCTCGCCCCCATCCCCTGCGCCAGCCAGACCGCCTACGCCCCCTGCTCCGACTGTCCCACCGTCGACACCTGCATGATCCGCATCATCATGCGCGACGTCCGCGACGCCAGCTCGAAGATCCTCGACGGCACCAGCCTCCAAGACGCCCTCGACCGCTCCACCGCTCTGGACGCCGAGACGAAGAAGACGCTCCACTTCGACATTTGACACCCTCCCCCATGTGAGACATATTATGTCCACATGAAGACCGCCACGGTCCGCGACCTCCGAAACCACTTCCCGACGCTCGAAGCGTGGATGGAGGAGGGAGAACAGATCGAGATCCGCAAGCGCGGCAAGGCCATCGCCCGCCTCATCCCCGTCTCCCAGACCGCCAAGGCGAAGTTCGTCCTGCCCGACTTCGAGGCCCGCCTCAAGGCCTTGTGGGGAGATCGGGTCTTTTCCGCCGCCGAGGTGAAGGCGATGCGCGAGGCCGAGCTTGAAGGCGAAGACGGATGATCGCCTATCCCGATACCTCTTTCCTCTGCGCCCTGTACGGGAACCAAATCCATTCCCCCAAGGCGATCGATTCCTTCCGGCGGTTGGGGCACCCCCTTTCCGTCACCTCCCTCCTGCTCTACGAGTTCCGCCAGTCGGTTCGCTTCCAGCCGTGGCTCTTTTCCAACCAGCGGGGCAAGGGCTATCCGCAGGACATCGCCCATGGAATCCTCGCCGGACTGCAAGCCGATCTGGCCAAGGGCATCTATATTGTCGAGCCCGTCGATTGGCCCGACGTCCACGCCGTCGCCGAGCGACTGAGCGCCCAGTACACCTTCGATGAGGGCCACCGGGCCTTCGACATCCTCCACGTCGCCACCGCCCTCCACCTCGGCGCCTGGGAATTCCTGACCTTCGACGAGAAGCAGAAGACGCTGGCCAAGGCGGAGGGGTTGAAGGTCAGGCCGTAGGGCGTTTCTTCAACTCAACGTCGAATCGCATTTGACCTAATAAATTCCAAGAAATCGGAATCAGCCAAAAATGGAACCAATCTTGCTCCTGGGCTGGTTAGTTTTGGAATCCATATCCAATAAAAATTCGGATCATCGATGGAACGAACGATCATGTAATGCCACATGATTCCGAAGCAGTGAACACCCAGTTCCCCGCACTGCTGACGATGTACAAGTCGGGTTCGGTTATGGGCAGCGAGCCAGAGATCATAACATCTATTCAATTGCTGGGCGAACCGGGCGTATGAATCGCTTCCCCGATGAAACACGGCACGAACACCATCGATCTCGATATCGACCGTGTCGGGCAGGTCATCGGTTGTTCGGTTGTGGCAAACAAAATTCCACGCCAGAGTCGCGGGTCTCGTCTCAAAGCTGGCAGGGTAGTACTGCTCGACCCCACACTCCACTAACGAAAGGCTGACGAGACCGACGAGCGTCCATCCCAGAATCTTCCCCGTGCGGATCAGGACGGCTCGAATGGAAAGCCAGGAGAACTTCACTCCACCAGACTACCCAAGCAATCGGCCATGTCGATTCACGAGCCGAGTATCGAAACACTTGCGGGAGGACAACATTGAGGAGGAACCTTTCGGCTCCCCCTCCCCAAACAGCCCCACCCCTAATTATTAAACGACCCGCGCTTTTCCTGCACCAAATCGTTCTTGAAGATGATCGTCACTTCGGACGTCTTCGTGTCGTAGACATAGGTCGTCTCGGTGCCGCCGACGATCGGGATCGGTTCGGTCTTCGAGGTGGTGGGATCGCCCAGGATCGCCTTCACGGCGCTGGGGGACATGTCGTTGTGGACCTTGTCGAGGTTGGCCTGCGTGAGGGAGAGCGACGTGGCGACGCCGCAGCCGAAGAGCGCCAGGCTCGCGAACAGGGGGAGATATTTTTTCATGCTTAGGGGGTGATGGTGGTTTTCTGGGTGGTGGTCGTCGTCGTGCTGGTCGTTGCGAC
>CAISZB010000434.1 GCA_903889845.1 uncultured Verrucomicrobium sp.
GGAGGAAAACTCTCCTTGGAAGAATGGCCTGAAGGGACGCGTCTTTCTCCCCGCGCCGTATCAGAGCAGGGAGGCCTTGGAGGGCGGCACGCCCTCCATTCCTTAAACGCGCGGTGCGCATGGAGGAGCTACAGGTAAGCGAAGCGATTCTACCCAGCCCCGAAGGGCATCACCTATTCTTTCGCGCCCCCCCGAAACCGTTCCAACAACGCCTTCTCCACCGCCGGAGGCACGAACGCCCCGACCGGGCCGCCGAGGGAACAGACCTCCCGGGCCAGGGAGGAACTGAGGTAGGAATAGGTCTCCTTCGGCATGAGGAAGAGAGTCTCGATCTCCGGCGCAAGGCTCCGGTTCATCAGGGCGAGCTGGAACTCGTATTCGAAGTCGGAGACGGCGCGGAGGCCCCGGATGAGGGCGCAGGCGCCTTCCCGCTTGGCGAACTCGACGAGGAGGCCGGTGAAGGTGACGACGCGGAAGGGCTTCGCCATCGAGGCGGAGACCGACCGGATCTGTTCGCACCGCTCCTCGATCGTGAAGAGGGCCTTCTTCGACGGGTTGGCGGCGACGGCGACGATCAACTCGTCGAAGAGCCCCTGCGCCCGCTCGATCACATCGATGTGCCCGTTGGTGATGGGATCGAAGCTGCCGGGATAGATGGCCCGGCGGAACGTGTGGGAGGGGGCGGCGGTGCTCATGGCCTGGTGGCTTCAGGAACCGGGCCGCCGCTCGATGACGGCGCCGACCTTGCGGAGCTTTTCGTCGATCTTCTCGTAGCCCCGGTCGATGTGGTAGACGCGGTTGACCTCGGTGCTGCCCTTCGCGGCCAGACCGGCGATGACGAGGGCGGCGGAGGCGCGGAGGTCGGAGGCCATGACGGGGGCGGCGCTGAGGTGGTCGACGCCGCGCAGGATGGCGGTGCTCCCTTCCAGGTCGATGTTCGCCCCCATCCGCTTCAGCTCGGGGAGGTGCATGTAGCGGTTCGGGAAGATCTTCTCCGTGATGACGCTGTTCCCGGGAACGACACTGAGGAGGGCGCAGAACTGGGCCTGCATGTCGGTCGGGAAGCCAGGGTAGACCTCGGTGACGAGGTCGAGGGAACGGAGCGGCCCCTTCGTGCTGACGCGGAGAGTGGTGTCTCCCTTTTCCAAGACGGCCCCGGCATGCTGCAGGTGGTGGAGGACGTTCGTGAGGTGGCTGTTGTCGATCCCTTCCAGCGTGACGTCGCCGCCCGTGATGAGGCCCGCGATGGCGAAGGTCCCCGCCTCGATCCGGTCGGGGATGACGGTGTACTCGGTGCCGTGGAGGGGGGTGCCCCCGGTGATCTTGATCCGGGTGGTGCCGTGGCCCTTGATCTTCGCCCCCATCGAGATGAGGAAGTGGGCGAGGTCGGTGACCTCCGGCTCGCAGGCGGCGCTCTCGATGACGGTGACGCCCTCGGCGGCGGTCGCCGCCATCATGACGTTGTCGGTACCCAGGACGGTCGAGCCGAACTTGCCGCCGAGGTGGATCTCGGTCCCGACGAGCTTCTTGGAGGTGACGATGACGTTCCCTTCCTCGGTCTCGACGTGGCCGCCCAGGGCCTCGATGCCGCGGAGGTGGATGTCGATGGGGCGGTCCCCGATGACGCAGCCGCCGGGGAGGGAAATCTTCGCCTGGCCGAAGCGCGCGACGAGCGGCCCGAGGACGCAGATCGAGGCCCGCATCTTGCGCACCAGGTCGTAGGGGGTCTGGGAATGAATTTTCTCCGCGCAGACGGTGACGGTGCCCTCCTTGAAGGTGACCTCGGCGCCGAGGTGGCGGAGGATCTCCAGCATGTAGCGGATGTCGCTCAGGTCGGGGACGCGGTGGATGATGCAGGTCTCCGGCGTGAGGAGGGTGGCGGCGAGGATCGGCAGGGCCGAATTCTTGGAGCCGCTGATCCCGATTTTTCCCTGAAGCGGCGTGCCGCCCTTGACGATGAATTTGTCCATAAAAAAGCTATTTAGCTATGAGGATGCGGGGCACCCCGCGCAAGTCTTTTATCTCCTCCACGGAGGCATATCCCGCTTGCCGGAGGAGGCGGGCCGTCTCTGCGGCATGGCCTTCGCCGATTTCGAGGCCGACGAGGGCGATCCGGGTCTCCGGGGCCCCGTTGCGGGTCCCGACCTGTTCCAAGAGAAGGCGGACGAGGTCGAGGCCGTCGGCCCCGCCGTCGAGGGCCAGAAGGGGTTCTTTTTGGACTTCCCGGCTGAGGGTCGGGATGACGGGGGAGGGGATGTAGGGGAGGTTCGCGACGAGGGCGCGGCAGGGCAGGGGAGGGAGGGGGGCGAGGAGGCTCCCTTCGTGGAACGTGAGATTCGGCACGCCTTCCCCGTTCTGCCGGGCGACGGCGAGGGCCGCCGGACTGACATCGACGGTGTGGACGGGGCGGGCCGGAAAACGCCGGGCGAGGGAGACGGCGAGGATGCCGCTCCCGGTGCCGATGTCGGCGAGGGCCTCGGTTCCCGCGTCGCCCTGCAGCGCCTTCGTCACGGCTTCCAGGAGGATTTCGGTCTCCGGGCGGGGGATGAGGACATCGGGGGTGACGGCGAAGCGGGCTCCGGCGAACTCGGCATAGCCCTGGACGTATTGGAGCGGTTCCCCCTGGGCGCGGCGGCGGGCCAGGGGGCGGAGCTCGGCGAGGACCGCCTCGGGGACCGGGTTCTCGAATTCGAGATAGAGCTGGAGCCGCTTTTTCTTCAGCGCCCCGGCGAGGAGCAACTCGGCGGTGAGGCGGGGGGAATCGACGCCGTTTTTCGCGAAGTACCCCGTGGTCGCCTCGATGAACTCCAGGATCGTCATGCGCCCGCGATGCTGGCGACGTTCAGCGCTTCGAGCCGTTCCTGGATGTCGACCCGGATCAGTTCCTTGATGAAGGGCTCGATTCCGCCGTCGAGGAAGCCGGGGATGTCGAAGAGGCTCTCGTTGATACGGTGGTCGGTGATCCGGTTTTGGGGGAAGTTGTAGGTTCGGATCTTGTCGCTCCGTTCGCCCCCGCCGATCTGGCTGCGGCGGTTCTCGGCGTATTTCTCGGCCTCCTCGTCCTGCTTTTTCTTGAGGAGGCGGGACCGGAGGACCGACATCGCTTTTTCCCGGTTCTTGATCTGGGAGCGGCCGTCCTGACAGCGGACGATGAGCCCGGTGGGGAGGTGGAGGATCTGGACGGCGGAATCGGTCGTGTTGACGCCCTGGCCGCCGGGACCGCCGGAGCGGCAGACTTCGACCCGGATCTCGTCGGGCTTGATCTGGACATCGACTTCCTCGGCCTCGGGGAGGACGGCGACGGTGGCGGCGGAGGTGTGGATGCGGCCCTGGGTCTCCGTGGCCGGGACACGCTGGACGCGGTGGACGCCGCTCTCGAAGCGCATCTCCCGATAGGCTCCCTCGCCGCTGAGTTGGAAAATGACTTCCTTCACCCCGCCCATTTCGCCTGGGCTGATTTCGTGGAGTTCGTTCTTCCATCCCTTCCGCTCGGCATAGCGGGTGTACATCCGGTAGAGGTCGGCGGCGAAGAGGGCGGCTTCGTCCCCGCCGGTTCCGGCGCGGATTTCGACGATGGTGTTGCGGTCGTCGTTCTCGTCCGGGGGAAGGAGGGCGACGCGGACGGCCGATTCCTGGGCCGGCAGGGCTTCGCGGAGGCGGGTGGCCTCCTCGGTCGCCATCTGGGTCATCTCGGCATCGGCGCCCTCGGAAAGGATCGCCTCGGCCTCGGCCAGTTCCCGGACGGTTTTTTCCCATCCCTCGCAGATGGCCAGGACGTCCTTCAGGCGGGAATGTTCCCGGGTGATCTGCTTCGCCTTCGCCGGATCGGAATAGAGGTCGGGGCTGGAAAGCTGCCCTTCCAAGGTGGCGTAGCGGGTCCGAATCGAGGCGATGTGGGGGCGAAAATCCATGGGAGGGGGGCGAGCGAGAAAAGCCTATCGGGAAAAAGAAAATGGGCGAGGAAACGTTTCCTCGCCCATCGTCGGAAAATCGGAGCTGCGGGAGCTACTTCTTCTTCGTCGAAGTGCCGTAGCGGCGCGCGAACTTCTCAATGCGGCCGGCGGTGTCGACGAACTTCTGCTGGCCCGTGTAGAAGGGATGGCAGGCGGCGCAGATGCCGATGCGGAGGTTTTCGCGGGTCGAACGGGTGTTGTAAACGGTTCCGCAAGCGCAGACGATGGTCGTCGCAGCGTATTCGGGATGGATAGCGGTCTTCATAAGGAAAGGGGGTTGAAGTTACGGGCTTTACGGGGGGGACGCAAGGCCTTTTTAAGCGAATTTTTAGGCAAACTTCTGAACAATCAGCGTGGCGTTGTGCCCTCCGAAGCCGAAGGAGTTGCTCATCGCCCGGGTCAGCTTCGCCTCGCGGGCGGTGTGGGGGACGTAGTCGAGGGTGCATTCCTCGTCGGGCTGGTCGAGGTTGATCGTGGGGGGGATCAGGCCGTGCTCGATCGCCTTCACGCAGGCGATCAGCTCCACGGCCCCGGCCGCGCCGAGGAGGTGGCCGGTCATCGACTTCGTCGAGCTGACGGGAACCTTCGTCTGGTCGCCGAAGACCGCCTTGACGGCCCGCGTTTCGGAAACGTCGCCGAGGCCGGTGGAGGTGCCGTGGGCGTTGATGTAGTCGATCTGGTCGGGATTGAGCCCGGCCTTCTTCAGGGCCATCTTGATCGCCCGGGCCGCCCCGCCGGAGTCGGGGGACGTCATGTGGTAGGCGTCGCAGGTGGTGCCGTAGCCGGTCACCTCGCCATAAATCACGGCGCCGCGCTTCTTCGCGTGTTCCAGCTCCTCCAGGACGACGATCCCGGCGCCCTCGCCCAGGACGAAGCCGTCCCGGTCCTTGTCCCAGGGGCGGGAGGCGCGGGTGGGGTCGTCGTTGCGGGTGCTGAGGGCCTTCATGGAGCCGAAGCCGCCGAGGCCGAGGGGGAGGACCGCCGCCTCGCTGCCGCCGGCGATGATGACGTCGACATCGTCGTCCTTGATCAGCCGCCAGCCTTCGCCAACCGACTGGGCCGAGGTGGCGCAGGCGGTGACGACGGCGAAGTTCGGCCCCTGGAAGCCGTATTCGATTGCGATGAGGCCGGAGGCCATATTGCTGATCATCATCGGAATCATGAACGGGGAGATGCGGCCCGGCCCCTTGGCGATGAGATTGGAATGCTGGTCCTCGATGCTCTTGAGGCCGCCGATGCCGGAACCGACGATGACGCCGACCCGCTCCCGGTCGAGGGCGACGCCCTCCGCCATCAGCCCGGAGTGGGCGACGGCCTCCTTCGTCGCCGCCATGGCCAGCTGGGCGTAGCGGTCGGCGCGGCGGGCGTCCTTCGGGTTCTTGAAAAAGGCGTTCGGTTCGAAGCCCTTGATTTCCCCCGCGATCTTGCAGTCGTAGGCGGAAACGTCGAAGGCCGTGACGGTGCCGATGCCGCTCTTCCCCGCCGCGATGCTCTCCCAAAAGGCGGAGACGGTGTTTCCGACGGGGGTGAGGGCACCCATTCCGGTGATGACGACGCGGCGATTCTGGCTCATGGCAGGGGGAGGTTGATGGATTCGGGGGATAAACGTGAAAAACTGGGAAGAGGCAAACTAAAGAACAAAAAGGGCACCCGTCAAGGGTGCCCTTTTTGGCTGAAAGTCTGAAACGTCGCAGGGACGCCGGACGATTTATTCGTCGCCCTTGTCCTCGATGTAGCGGATGACGTCGCCGACGGTCTGGAGCTTCTCGGCCTCCTCGTCGGGCACTTCGACGTTGAACTCCTCTTCGAACGCCATGACGAGTTCGACGGTGTCGAGGGAGTCGGCGCCCAAGTCCTCGATGAACTTGGCGGCGGGGGTCACCTGCTCGGGGTTGACGCCGAGCTGTTCGACGATAATTTCTTTGACGCGTTCTTCGATCGATTTTTCTGCCATAAAGTACTCCTTAAAAGGTTGAATGGGTTAGTTAGGAAGGTGAGGGGGGGTTGGCAACTCTTATTTTCGTTTTTTTACATGACCATGCCGCCGTCGACGACGAGGGCCTGCCCGGTGATGTAATCGGCCTGGGGTCCGGCGAGGAAGGCGACCGCGGCGGCGATCTCCTCCGGACGGCCCATCCGGCCCAGCGGAACCTGGGCCAAAGCCTTTTCCTTGATCTCCTGGGGGAGGCCCTGGGTCATGTCGGTTTCGATGAACCCGGGGCAGACGGCGTTCGCGGTCACGCCGCGTGAGGCAAATTCCCGCGCGATCGACTTCGTGAAGCCGATGAGGCCCGCTTTCGAGGCCGCGTAGTTCGCCTGGCCCGCGTTTCCGACGAGGCCGATGACGGAGGAAATGTTGATGATCCGGCCCGAGCGCTGGCGCAGCATCTGCCGCGTCACGGCCTTCGTCCAGTTGAAGGCCCCCTTCAGGTTCGTCTGGATCACGATGTCCCAGTCGTCCGGGCTCATCCGCATGAGGAGGGTGTCCCGGGTCAGCCCGGCGTTGTTCACGAGGATGTCGA
>CAISZB010000435.1 GCA_903889845.1 uncultured Verrucomicrobium sp.
AGGCCGCCGTGCTGGAGGGCGTCGAGGACGCGGAGGACTTCCTTCGGCTCCCGGCCCACGTTGAGGTCGGTGATGTAGACGAAGCGGATGATCCCGGCGGGGTCGATGATGTAGGTGGCGCGCTGGGCGACGCCCTCGGCGGGGTCGAGGATGTTCAGGGCCGCACTCAGCTCCCGCTTGATGTCGGCCAGCATCGGGAAGGGGAGGTCCTTCAGGTCGGGATGGTGGGTCCGCCAGGCGAGGTGGACGAATTCCGAATCGGTGCTCGCGCCGAGGAGCTGGGTGTCGCGTTCGGCGAAGTCCTTGTTCAGGTCGCCGAAGGCGGCGATCTCCGTCGGGCAGACGAAGGTGAAGTCCTTCGGCCAGAAGAAGAGGACCTGCCACTTGCCGGCATAGGTCTGGTCGGTGATCTGGACGAAGGCCTTGTTGATATCGGTGGAGACGGTGGCCTTCAGGTTGAAGGTGGGGAGTTTGAGTCCGACGCTGGGCATGGAGTTTGTTCTTTCGGTTAAGGTTGCTGGGTTGAAAACCGAGCGGAGGATGCACGGGGAAGGGTCTTAGGTAAAATAGATTGTTTTAATGAAATACTTTGATGAAATAGAATAGTGAATTTACGGGACCTCCACTACGTCGTCGCCGTCGCCGACGAGGGGAACATGGCCCGGGCGGCGGAGCGGTGCCATGTCAGCCAATCGACTCTGAGCATCCAGATCAAGAAGCTGGAAGAGACCCTGGGCGTCCCGGTCTTCGAGCGGAGCACGAAGTGGCTGCGGACGACCCGCGCCGGGGAGGAGGTGGTCCGCATTGCCCGCGGCATCGTGACGCAGGAACGGGAACTGCGGGCGGTCGGCGTGCGGAACCGGGACCCCTTCGAGGGGGAGCTGCGCCTCGGCACCTTCCCGACGTTGGCCCCCTACTGGTTCCCGAAGATCGTCCCCCGGTTGCGGGAGACCTTTCCGAAGCTCCGCTTCGCCCTCGTCGAGGAGAAGACGCCGGAACTGGCCGGGCGGCTGCGGGAGGGGACCCTCGACTGCGCCGTGATGGCGGAGGAGGGGGGAGAGGCGGAAGGCGACTTCGCGGGGGTGGCGCTGTTCCGGGAGCCGTTCCTCCTGGCCGTCCCGGCGAGACACCGGCTGGCCCTTGCGGGAAAGAAGAAGGTCGCCGCCGCCGATCTGGAAAAGGAGACGGTGCTGCTGTTGGAGGAGGGCCATTGCCTGCGGGGGCAGGTCCTCTCCTTTTGTTCCCGCATCGGCGTCGGGGAGGCGGGGAGCTACCGGGCGACGAGCCTGGAGACCCTCCGCAGCATGGTCGCCCTCGGCGCGGGGGTGACGCTGGTCCCCCGCAGCGCCGTCGAGGCCCGGCCCGACGCCCTCCGCTACCTCCCCTTCGCCGGGGAGGCCCCGTCGCGGACGCTCTCCCTCCACTGGCGGAAGAGCGATGCGCGGGGGATGCTTTTTGCGGCGTTGGGGAAGGCGTTGAAGGGGGAATGAAGCGAGGCTTGGCTTTGGTAAAGCGATTAGGCTGAATCAGCGCATGGTCAAGCGACGGCTACTTCTGTTCCTCTTTCTGCTTTTCTTTCTAATTCTTTTAGGTGCGACTGGGTTCAAGGTTGCTTCCAATGTATTGAATGATAAGGGCGCTCCCTCCGATGGCTCTTGTTATTCCATTGCCGAATCCAAGGCAAAAGGAGTCTATGTCTGCGATGCGCATGTTGATCAGGAACATATTCCGTGGAAGGGGAAGGAGCTGGCTTTTGATTCCGCATGGATCGAAAGGCAAGTGAAGACGGTTCCTTTTTGTGTGTGGTGGGTTCGCAGATTGAACCTTGGGGCTTTTTCTCTTTGCCTTCACTTAAAAGAAGGGGATGGACTGATGGATGTGAAGGGAATGTATCGAGAGAATCTTTTTTTCCAGAGAGAAGAACAACAGCATGGTGTGGGTTTCCAGGGAGATGGTGGTTCACGA
>CAISZB010000436.1 GCA_903889845.1 uncultured Verrucomicrobium sp.
AGGCCCCGGTGTGGAGCTCGATGCAGGGGGCGCCGATCCGGGCGGCGGCGGCGATCTGCTTCGGATCGGGATCGATGAAGAGGCTGGGAACGATCCCGGCCTTCACGAGGCGGGCCACGGCGGCGGCGATCCGCCGCTCGGAGCCGAGGAGGTCGAGGCCCCCCTCCGTCGTGATCTCCTGCCGGTTCTCCGGGACGAGGCAGGCCTCCTCCGGCTTCAGCTTCAGGGCGTAGGCGACCATCTCCGGCATGACGGCCATTTCCAGGTTCAGGGAGGTGCGGATCTGCTTTCTCAGGCGGCGGACGTCGTGCTCCTGGATGTGGCGGCGGTCTTCCCGCAGGTGGACGGTGATCCCCTGGGCCCCCGCCTTTTCGGCGAGGAGGGCGAGGGGGACCGGATCGGGCTCGGCGTGGGGGGATTCCGGTTCGTGGCGGTAGCGGGCTTGCCGGAGGGTGGCGATGTGATCGATGTTCAGGCCGAGGCGGATCATGGGAGGGATCACTGTAGGGTTTTTCGGCCGCTTTTGAAAGGGAAAGCGTTTTTGCCCTGATGGGGGGTGTCCGATCATTTTACGCTTTCGCATCAGGGAGAGTTGTTTACGGTTAAAGGGCAACACGATTTCCCATGGCCCTCAGTTACCTCGAAAAAGTTTTACGGCATGCCGAAAAGAAGCTTCTGGCCGAAACCGAGGGCAAGCGGAAGCCGACCGACCGCCTCGACCTCTACCGCCGTTTCCTGAAGCTGGAGGAGCACCGGCTGAAATTGGCCCACGCCTCGGGCGAGGGGGGGCGGGAGATCAGCCGCCGGCGGGCGCAGCTCATCACGATCCTCCTGCGCGAGGTGTGGCAGCGCGCCGTCCAGCACGTGGTCGATGCCTCGCCCGCCGCTTCGAAGGAAGCGGCTGCCAATCCGGAGATTCTCCTCTCCGCCGTCGGCGGCTTCGGGCGGGGGGAACTCAACCCCGGCAGCGACGTCGATATCCTCTTCCTCTACACCAAGGGACGGAGGACTGAATACCGCGTCGTCGAGGCGATGGTGGAGCAGGTTCTCTACATGCTCTGGGACGTCGGCTTCAAGGTCGGCCACGCTGTCCGGACCCTCGACGAACTTGTCGAGGAGGCCAACGCGAACCTCGAAACGAAAACCTCCCTCCTGGAGTGCCGCTTCCTCTGCGGCGACGAGAAGCTGTGGCGGACGTTCGAGAAGGTCCTCGTCAAAGACTGCATCAAGGGCCATCAGGAGCAGTACCTCTCCTGGCGCGTCCACGAGCAGGCCACCCGCCACGAAAAGCATGGCGGCACCGTCTTCGTCCAGGAACCGAACGTGAAGAACGGCTGCGGCGGCCTCCGGGACTACCAGAACCTCCTCTGGGTCGCCAACGTCGCCCGGGGCATCCGCTCCACTCTCGCCCTGCAGGAGGCGAAGCTTCTCTACCCTGCGGAACGGAAGCAGATCGAGGCGGCCTACGACTTCGTCCATCGCATCCGGACGGAGATGCATTACCTCCAGAAGCGGCCCGGGGATCAGCTCACCCTGGAGCTGCAGGGCCGCGTGGCGAACAGCCTCCGCTACCCGCAGGCGAACATCCTTTTGCGCACCGAGGCGCTGATGAAGGAGTACTACCGCCACTCCCACAACCTCTACCTCATCTGCAACGCACTGGCCCGGCGCATCTCCGGCGTCGAGGCGGGGAAGGAGAAGGAAAAGAAGAAGCCCGCGTGGTCGTTCCTCCGCCGCGACGGGCGGACGCAGAAGATCGACTCCTTCATCCTGAAGAACGGGGAACTGGAGATCGCCGACCCGGAGGAACTGAGCACGGAGCCGCTCCTCCTCGTTCGCGTCTTCCTCGTCGCCCAGCAGCACGATGCGGAGATCGGGCCGCGCCTCGCCCTCCGTCTCCGCCGCCGCCTCCGCTACATCGACCGCACCTTCCGTTACCGGAAAGAGGTGAGGGAGATCCTCCTGGCCATTTTCCGAGGTAAAGGAAAGGTAGGGCGGATCGTCCGCCGGATGCACGAGCTGGGTATCCTGGGGCGGCTCTTCCCCGAATTCGCCCCGCTGACCTGCCTCGTCCAGCACGAGTTTTTCCATCGCTACACCGCCGACGAGCATACCCTGGTCTGCCTGGAGATGCTCGACCGCATCCTCGACGCGAAGGAGCCGCCCTTCAGCAAATACACGCCCCTCCTCCAGAAGATCGACAAGCCGCACCTCCTCTACCTGGCGATGCTGCTCCACGACACGGGCAAGTCGGCCAACAGCCGCCACCACAGCGACGAGAGCGCGGTCAACGCCGTGAAGGTCGCGCGGCGCTTCAAGTTCTCCCCGGAAGACCTCGCCACGATCGTCTTCCTCGTCGATCACCACCTCACGATGGCGGAGACCGCCCGCAAGAAGAACCCGGACGACGAGGAGACCATCGTCTACTTCGCCCGGATCGTGGAGACGCAGGAGCGCCTCGACCTCCTCATGCTCCTGACCTTCGCCGACAGCGAGGGGACCGGCTCCTCGAAGCAGTGGTCGGACTGGAAGGAACTCCTCCTGTGGCAGATGTACCGGAAGACCGCGACGGTCCTCGCCGGGGGCGGGGAGTTCCAGGCCGCGGCCCGGAAGTCCCTCGACGAGCTCAAGGCGAAGGTGCTGGCCCGCGTCGGCAAGGACATCGATCCGGGGGAGGTCGACGCCCATTTCTCGAAGTTGCCCGCGCGCTACTTCCGCTCCACACCGGAGGACGTCATCGCGGAGCACGTCGGCTTCATCCACGAGTTCCTCTGCAAGCAGATCTTCGGCGGCGAGTCGGGGCTGGCCCCGTTCATCTCCTGGAAGAACTTCCCGCAGGAGGGCTACACCGAGGTCGTCTTCATCTCCTGGGACCGGGAGCGGATCTTTTCGAAGATCACCGGGGCCGTCGCCGCCATCGGCTGCTCCATCCTCAGTGCCGACATCTACACCCGCGACGATAATATCGTCATCGACACCTTCCGCTTCAGCACGACCCGCTTCGAGGCCGTCACCGACGAGCGGGACAAGAAGAAGTTCGCGGAAATCCTGGAGCGCGCCCTCGGTGAGGACGGCTTCGACTGCGAGAAGTTCTTCGACCGCAAGGCCCGGAAGCCCTTCTTGGGCATCGAGGGGGAGGGATTCCCGCACCATCTCAGCTTCAACCTGCAGGAGCATCCCGAATACACAGTCCTGGACCTCCAGACGCCCGACCGCCCCGGCCTGCTGTACGACGTCTCCGAATGTCTGAACGACTTCGGCGTCGATATCGCCTATGCGCGGATCACGACCGAGGGCGGCGCGGCCTTGGATACCTTTTATCTTACCGATGGAGTCGGAAAGAAACTGGAAGATAACACGATCCTTCAAGGAATCGTTGCTTGCATTCGCAAGAAAATAGGGTAACCCTTATAAGCTAATTAGGGGGGATTACTTCGGTTTAGTCTAAGAACTAGACAACAATGATCCCACATTTCACTTCCTCTTCGAGCGGCTTGGTTACACTTCGCGATATTGCCAAACGGTTAAGCGTGTCACACGCGACCGTTTCCCTGGCGTTGAGAGATCACCCCCGAATCTCCCTCAAACGCCGCGAGGAAGTTCAGCGGGTGGCGAAGGAAATGGGGTATCGCCCCGATCCGATGCTGGCCGCGCTGGCCGAATACCGGCATCAGAAATCGCCCGTTCCCGTCGTCTCCGGCATGGCTTGGATCACGCGCTGGAACCGGGTGGAGCGGACCGATCTCCTGTCCCGCGCCGAGGTGCGCTCCTACTGGAAGGGCGCCTTCGCCGAGGCCGAGGCGCAGGGTTACCGCCTGGAGGAGGTGGCCTGGGACGAGAATTGCACCCCGGCCCGGATGCAGCAGATCCTCGCCACGCGCGGCGTCCAGGCGATCATGCTCCCCCCGCACGAGCGGGAGCACGATTGGGAGGGATTCGACTGGAGCCATTTCTCGGCGGTCTGCATCGGCCACGGCATCGGCCTGCCCCTCCACCGCATCGATTCGAATTATGTCCAAGACGGGATCGTGGCGATGGAAGCCATCCGGCGGAAGGGCTACCAGCGGGTCGGCTTCGTCGGTCAGTGGCGCGGTCGGGAGGAGGGGCGGCAGGCC
>CAISZB010000437.1 GCA_903889845.1 uncultured Verrucomicrobium sp.
CGGCGCGGCCTGGGCGGCGGGCGGCATCGCGAGGAACTGCCCCCGCGTGATCCACTCGTTCGAGTCGGGCGTGAGGCGGTAGTCGGTCGTCATGAAGTTGCACGCCGCCCACCCTTCCAGCTTGTGCTGCGTCCGCATCGCGATCCGGTGGTAAATCTCGCGGAGGGCGCGGAGGTATTCGGAATGGTATTCCAGCGTCGGGAACTGGATGAGGTCCTGGATCTCGGGCCGCAGCTCGGCGAAGACGAGCAGGGCCTCGGCGCGGGCCAGGAGGCCGTGCAGCTGCTCGGGCCGGTTCGCCACGTCCTTGCCCGTCTGGCCGGGGAGCGCGGCGCACTCGTTGTGCTTGAGGTTGTGGAACGATTCCAGGGGGGCCTTGTGCCGGGGGTTGCCGCCGCCGCGCCCGAAGAACATGCCGCCCACCGCCTGCTCCTTCCCCGTCATCCCGGAATAGCGCGTCGTAATCAGGCCCCGCGTCCGGTCTTCGAGGAGCTTCGCGATGTTCTTACGCAGCGTCGCCGTGCCGTGTTCCACCACCAGCTCCGTCCCACGGGGGGAGTAGCCGAAGTTGTAGAGGACGTGCGCCAGGAGGAGGCGCATCTTCGATTCGCCCAGGCGCTCCGTCGTCCCGTCCGTCCGCTTGAGCTGGGGATGGCAGCCGTAGGCGAAGCGGTCGCCGGAGAGGGCTTCCATGCAGCCCATCTCCGAGACGCGGACGAGCTGCTTGCGGTCGAGGAGGTGGACGAAGTTTTCCCCGTCCACGTCGTCGAAGAAGAGGTGCGAGAACGGCCACAACCCCTCGCGGGTCGAGAACGTCTTCGGGCCGTGCTTCGCGATCCCTTTGCCGAGGCCGACGCGCATCACCTTCAACGCGAACTTCGAGGGCAGGTGATGGTAGAGGTTGCGCTCGCTCAATCCCGCCGGGAGGTTCGGCCAGCCGGGGTGCCCCTCGAAGCCGGGGATCGGCTTGCGCTTCATCCAGCGGTCGTGCACCTCCCGGATCGCGGCGCGGGAGTTCCGCTGGTAGGTTTCGAGCAGGGCGTGATACCAGTCGAGGAAGGCCGGGGAGAGCTGCTTGGAGCCCTTGTATTTCGGCTCCAGGCCGCGCCAGCCGCGCAGCTGCGCCGCCGCCAGCTTCCGCTTCACCGTGGCGAGGCTCACGCCCATCTGCGCCGCCACCGCCGCCGCCGTGCAATGGCCGTGCAGCACGTTGCCCAGCGCGTCGCACCACGCCAGGATTTCCTTCCGCCAGCGGGGCTTGAGGCGGGAAAACTCGTTGGAGTCGTGTTCGGGGATGGAGAGGGTGAGGGTCGACATAGCGGTTAGTGAACGCGGACGGAATGGGACGCCTTGATCGTCTTGAGGGTGAGGCGGACCTGCGGGCGGAACTGGCGGCGGAGAGTGCTGTGACTCCAGCCCTCCGGGAACGCGGGCCAGCCGGGGTGCCCCTCGTAGCCGGGGATCGGCTGGCGGGCCATCCACATCCGGCGCACCTCGCGGCATACGGACTTCTTCGTCCGCATGCCGGGGCCGTGGCAGTCAAGGAGCTGGTTGAGGTAGCGGACGAAGTCCTCCGGCAGCCGGGAAACGCGGGGCCGCGCCGACCGGGGGACCAGGACGCGCCAGTCCCCCGTCTGGATGTAGGCGAGGTAGAGGCGGCGCAGGACGCCGGGGCGCAGCTCCAGGAGCGCCGCCCGCTCCGCGATGGCGGCCCGCCGCGTCCTCTCCCCGTGGGCGTCGATGAAGGCCAGCGCGGCGAGGCGGCGGGTGATCTTCAAATGGACGTAGCCGGGCAGCGCCGCGAACTCGGCTAGGTCCTCCGGGGGGATGAGGAAGGAGAGGGTCGTCATGGCGGTTAGTCCTGCACCGCTTCGAGTTTTTCCAGCGCCAAGCGGAGGGCGGCGGCCAGCTGCGTCCGCTGGTCCTTCGAGATGACGGTGTGGTGGATGCCGCTAAAGAAGTTGCCGAGGATCATCCCCGTGTCCTTCCAGAGCGTCGTCGCCATCTCGACGCGGTGGGCGGCCTCCTCCTCCGGGGTGAGGGGCTTGCCGAGGGCGTGCTTGCCGCCCGTGGGCTTCTTGTCGTCGTCGGGGACGCCGACCCCGCCGAAGTGGAGGAGGAGCTGGCGGCGGCTCTTTCCTGCGATGGCGTCGACGATGCTCTCGCGCAGCTTCTTTTGCGCGGGGGAAAGGTCCTTCGCGTCGCTCATGAGAAGGCTGGCGAGGTTGACCTTGGCCGGGAGCCGGAACGCTTCGCTCAATCCCTCCGCGATCTTGAGGAAATCGTAGGCCCGCTGGCGGGGAACATTCGGGGCGTATTTTTCGAGCCAGCCTTTGAGGCCCTGGCCTTTGATCCCGTGTCCACTCTGTCCACATGTGGACAGAGTTCGCTGCACCTCGGCGACCATCGCGCCGAAGACGACGATGTCGACGGTGCCCGCGATGACCTTGTCGTATTGGGTGGTGAGCTGTTCGCCCATCTTGAGGAATTGGGCTTCTTCGGCGCTGACGAACTGCTTGCTGGGTTTGGGTGTTTTCATGGAGAGGGTCAGGCGAGGCGGAGGGTTGCGGTGCCGCGTTCGATCACGAGCTTCGCGTCCGGCTTGATGCCGAGCCTGCGGAAGAGGAGGCGATAGCGGGCTGCGCCGTCGTCAGCCGGGACGACGGGGGCGGCGGGGACGTAGGCCCAGGCCTTGTTCGGATTGGGGGTGTTCATTTGTTGAGAAGGTTGGGGATCTCGGTCCAGGCGGATTCGGGCATGTCAGCCCTGGCGAGCGCCTCGTAGAGCGCCCTGTCTCCGGCGCAGAGGGCGTCACAGGCGCGGCTGAAAGTCGCATGACGCCACGCCTTGTAGCGTTTCAGTGCGGCGGCTTCCCGATCATCGTCGGGCAGCAGAACTACACGGTCGACATCTCCGCCCTCGGCCTCGCCTCCGCGCCGAGGGGATGCCAGCTGACCCTCTCCCTCCCGACCGGGGCCTCGAACTACGGCGGGTTCATGGACAAGACGCTGACGACGCCGACCGTGCTGCACATCCACCTCGACGCGATCCCCGACCCGGATGTCGACGGAGACGTTGCCTACACCCTCATCCCCTAAGCCCATGAAGAAACTCCTCCTCCTGTTCGCCCTCGCCCTCGCCTTCCTCGTCGGCGTCCCCGCCGCCCCGGCGCAGCTGACGTTGAAGAACCCGACGTTCCAGGGCGCGGCGCAGACTGACCTCGACCTCGGCGGCCACACGTTCAAGAACGCGACGGTCGACAGCTCCGTGACGTTCGGCACCGGCTGGCACTTCGACTTCGTGAACCCCTACCTCAACGCGCCGGACGGGGCCTACATCAACATCGACCACGGCGGCCTCACGTTCGGCAAGGGGGGCATCATCTACTTCGGGGCCGACACGGACGCCTCCCTCACGCGCGGCACCGTCCTCATCGTCGCCACGAGCCCCCACGACGGCTGGGCGGGCGGCATCTCGGTCGGCGGCGGCGTGGGCGGCGGCTGGATCACCTCGACCGGCGGGACGGCATCGAACACCGGCGGCGGCTACTTCACGGCCAACGGCGGCACCATCGCGAACGCCTACGCCGGGTCGGTCGACGTCTCGGGCGGCACCTCCTACCACGGCGGCTCCCTCAACCTCAAGGACGGGGCCGGGACGATCACGCGCGGCACCGGTGCCGCCCTCTCCCTCCCGGCGACGTCGGGCACGCTCCTGCACACCGGCCTCACGGGCAGCGTCCTGCTCGTCGAGGGCACGCGGGACTACTACGTCAATATCTCGGCGGCGGGCCTCACCGCTCCCCCGCGCGGGGCGATTGTGACGCTCGTCGAGCCGACCGGCGCGGAGAACACCTACAACGCCGTGATGGTCGCCAGCGACACGACCGCGACGACCATGCACCTCCTCACGACGGCCATCCCCGATTCGCCCGGCGTCACGGCGGTCTGGCTCCTCGTCCCCTAACCCCTCTTCCAACCCAAACCCACCATGACCCTACCCCACGCCCAAGCCAGTCCCGCCGCCCCCTCGGGGAAGACGCCGGGAACAGACTTCAACTTCGCCTTCTACGACTGCCTGCATGTCGGCGGAGGGGAATACAAGCTCGTCCCGAAGAAGCCCCGCAAGATGGTCCCCATCGCCTATGCCGCGAAGATGAAGGGCATCTCCGTCCAGACGATCCACAACTACATCGTCGCCGACTTCCTCAAGACGGTCGAGCGGCCCACGCCGTGCAAATGGCTGATCGACCTCGGCGAGTTGGAAGCCCTCCTCGCGCAGACGACCGACATGGAGTTCTGGACGCCGGAACGCAAGTCGAGCTACCTCCGGGCGAAGCACCGCCCCGCCCGCCGTTCCCGGACGCGGAAGGCGGCGGCGGTGGCGAAGGGCAAGGCCAAGGGAAAGGAGCGCCGGTGAAAGATCCCTGGACTATCGCCATCGACCCGAGCCTCCCCGGCAAGGGGGACTGGACCGGCTGCCAGAAATTCGCCGACGCGCTCTTCGCCGCCCTCAAGGCGAACGGGACGCCGTGCCGCGAGATCGCCTACCACTGGCGCGGCCTCTCCATCGCCGGGCAGCCGAGCGACGTCTCCGGCATCGAGCGCGATCACGCCATCGTCCTCTACCGGATGCCGACCGGCTACTTCTTCGTCATGGATGCGACCTCGCGCGGGGTGAGGCTCATCTCGTCCGACGACGCCGCGACCATCGAGGCGACCGCCGCCTTCTTCGAGGGCGTCGAAAAGGAAACGAGCAACGTCCGCCTCCTCGACGAAGCCAACTGGCAAGCCTCATGAAACAAGACGCCCTCGCCCTCGCCCGCCGCGCCGACCGCCCCCACCGGGGCGACCCGGAGAACTGCCTCCCGTTCGCCGAATCGCTCTTCGCCGAACTCGTGGAAAACGAGACGCCGTGCCGGATCGTCACCTACCATTGCCGGGCCTCGACCCTCCTCGGCGCGGCGGGGGGGCGCTCGGGCATCGAGCGGGACCACGCCTTCGTCCTCTTCCAACGCGGTAGCGGCGGCTACCTCGCCATCGACGCGACGCTGCAGGACGTGCGCGGCATCCCCCGGCACTACGCCGCCGACATGGAGCGCGTCGCCGGGTTCTATGCCGGGATGATGCGGGAGGTCTCCGACGTCCGCGTGGCGAAGAAATTCAACTGGTAGCCCCGAGCCATGCCCGACAAATTTGAAATCCCGATAGCAGTCACGGCGGATACCGCCGGGGCGCAGCAGACCGCACAGGCATTGCAGGGCGTGGGCAATGCCGCTGACGCGGTCAACAAGAAGCCTGTTGCCCCCGAAACCTCGGGGTTGCAAAAGCAGGCGGCGGGACTCCAGACGGCAATCACCCTACTCCGGGCGACCGGCGCGTCGACCGAGGAACTGGAGAAGAAGCTGGAGCAGGTGAACCGGGAGATGTCCCGCGTCGACCTGACAAATCAAATCGCCCAAATCAAGGCGGCGGGCGGCAACGCCTCCGACCTTGAGGCAGCTCTTAGAAAAGCGGGAGAGACGAGCCAGAACAGTTTCGGAAAGGCAGGGGCGGCAGGGAAGGAGTTCGGCAATACCGTGAAGGAGGGTGCCCATGCGGAACACCTCTTCCTCATGCTGACCGGACAGGCGGAGTTCAGCCTTCGCGGCTTCGTCAAAGGTATCAAGGCGGTTTCGGCTGCTTTGATGGAAAACCCGTTTGCGTTGGCGGCGGTGGCTTTGGCGGCGATCAGCGCCCTCGTTATCAAACTGGCCTCCGATCATCATGCCGCTGCGGCGAA